>JAILKD010000018.1 GCA_024694145.1 bacterium
TAATAATTCATCAGTTATAAACATAATATTATCTAAGCATTCATTATTAAGAGCTAAAGCTGTTTTATATTCTTTTATCATATATGAGCAGTAAGCTTCATTATAAATTGCATAATAATAATTATAATTATCTAATTCATAAGTGTTTTCTTTAAGTTTTCTAATATAAACAAGTGCTTCATCATATTTTTCAAACTTTAAAAAATATTCAATTAAATATTTTAAAATATTAGTCTTTTCGTTTTCATCAATTTCTTCTTTTAATAAACTTAAAGCAAGAGTAAGTGCTTTAACTTCTTCATTACCCTTAATATAAACTTCAAGAAGCAAAATATCTGCCTTATAAATGTCTAAAACGGCTAATTTATCCCTTTTTTTATTAATCCATTTAATAGCATCATTTAAATTATAAGTATCAATATATATACTAATTAATAGGTCAATGAACTTATGATAAAATGAATTATCTATTTCTTTAATGCCAAGCGATTTAACAATTTCTTTAATAGAATCATCATACATTTTAAGTTCATTATAAATTTTAGCAATATAAAAAGAGGCTTCTAGTTTCTCATCAATACTAGTAGATACGTTAATAAATTCTTTTAATTTATCAATAGAATCTATTGTCTTTGACAATTTACTAAAATCCATCTTTAAGCCTCCTAAAAAATATTTTTAATTTCTTTAAGCATCTTTTGTATAGCTATTCCTCTATGTGATATTTTATTCTTCTCTTCTGCAGGAATTAATCCAAACGAAACATTAAATCCATCAGGTATAAATAGTGGATCATATCCAAAGCCTAAATTACCTTCTTCTTTATAATCTATATTTCCATAGCACTTTCCTTCAAAGTGATAATATTTATCATTTGGAAAATATATAACTATATCACATTCATAGAATGCTCTTCTATTTTTATTATCGCCTAAATTCTTAAGTAATAATTTATTATTTTCTTTATCATCCCTATTAGGTGAATAACGAGCTGAATGTACTCCAGGAGCATTATTAAGTGCTTCAACACATATTCCTGAATCATCACTCATTGCAGGTTTATTATAAAGTTTTGCAATAGTCTTAGCTTTTATAATCGCATTATCTTTAAAAGTAAGTCCATCTTCAACTATATCGCCATTAAATCCTATATCACTTAATGATAATATATTTATTCCATATGGCTCTAATATTTCTCTAAATTCTCTAATCTTACCTTTATTGCTTGAAGCAAATATAATATCCATAAATATCACCTACTTTAATTATACCATATTTCGCTATATTATAGCGATTTATTGAATGATTTTTTTAAATATGTTATAATTTTTTTGGTGAGTTGTATGGATAATAAAAAATATATTTTAAAAACCATAGCCACTAGATGTATTTTAATTTATATAGCTATAAGTTTTGCGATAATACCAATTATTTATATGACAATTCTAAAAATGTCAAATAGTGAGGTTAATTACTTAGCACAAGCATTATTAAATTTAATATCTTATAGTGCTTTAGCTATAACTTTTATTATATTACTTAGGAATTACTTTAAAGATGATTTTAAAGATTTAAAAAATAAGTTATGGTTAAAAATAATAATAGTTATTCTAGCGGTTATTTTAATAAAACTTAGTGAAGTTCTTTGTGCATGGTTTTATAGTTTATTTAATGAATCTATTAATGGTTCTAATCAAAATTCATTAATAGATGTAATAAAAGAAAATGCGCTTATTATGGCCTTTTCAACATGCCTATGGGCTCCTATAGTTGAAGAAATTATATTTAGAAAATGTATATTCTCATACTTTGACAAAGACATTTATGGAATACTTGTATCGACATTAAGTTTTTCATTGATTCATGTTATATCTAGCTTAGATTTTATTCATATATTACCTTACATTTTCGCAGGCGCATTGTTTTCTACTGCGTATGCATTTTCAAAAAGAAATATCTATGTAACAATAGCTACTCATATAGCACTTAATACCATTAGTTTTATTGTAATTTGCATTAATATTTAAGGAGGAATATATATATGGCAAAAAAACAAAAATTAATATTTTTAGTATCTTCTATTTCTATTATTTTATTTGTATTTATTCTAACAATTACAGCTATAGTATTAAATAGAAATGAAAAAGTTAAAGCAAAACCAAATTATGATTATTTAGTTCCTTTTGAAAATTATCAAATGGAAGAGTTTGAGGGAGACTATATTTATTACGAAACAATTAATGGATACTTATCAACTAATATGGTATATATTCATACAGAAAACGGAAAAGTAAAAGATATCGAAAAACATATAGTTCAATATACTAATGTTTTACCAATTGATTATGAAATATTAAATAATATTGATACACTTATAGGCAATAAAGCAAAAGAAATATATGGAGATAAATTCTTTATTGACTATGGTCAATTAGCTTACTGCGTAATTGGACCTGATATGACTCCAATTTACTTTGCTGATGCTTTTGCTTCTGATGATTCCGGTAAAGGTACAGAAATCTGTATAAACGTAAATAATGGTCAATATGTGAGTTATGAAAGTATTTCTTCTTTAGGTTATTAAAATAAAAAGACTTCCCCTTGGAAGTCTATTTTTTATTTGTTAATATCTTAATCATTTTCTCATCTTTTATTTGCAGTGCATAATCAAGTGCCGAATGATTAAAATGATCTTTCTTATTAGGTTTAAGATTTAGCTTTAATAATTTATCAGCATATGTATAATCATTTTGAATTACCGCAACATGTAGTGGATAATCTGAAAAATATCTTTGATAATCTAAATTATATTTAAGTGAATCAATATAATCTTTTATATCATCTCTAGAAATATCATAAACTGTTTCATTAAAAATATTAGATAAATCTGCGATTGCTCCTTCTTGTATTAGATAATCTATGATATTTAGTGTAGAATATCTAACTGCCGTAAATAGAGGAGTTTCGCCTTGCTTATTTCTAATATGCAAGCTTGCTCCAAGCTTTACTAAATAACATACAATATCAAAAATATTAACTTGGCATGCATAATGAAGTAAAGTATTACCAAGTCCATCTATTTCATTAATACTTGAATTAGTTTTTTCCATAATAAATCTTAAGACATTTAGCTTACCACTTTTTACCGCATAATGTGCTATAGATCTATTACTATTAGTTAGTCCAGACAAATCTGTTCTTTCATTAATTAATAACTTAATAATATCAATATTACCATTTAATATAGCCATATGAAGGGCTGTTTCACCAAAATTGTTCTTCTCTTCTAGATTTGCTCCAAATCTAATAAATAGTTTAATAAAACTATCTTTACCCATTTTACATGCAAGCATAAGTGGTGTATCACCACTATTATTCTTAATGTTTGGATTTGCTTGATGCATAAGAAGTAAACGCGCAAATTCAAGTGAATTAAATTTTACTGTGTAATGTAATAATGATTCATTTACATCATCAGCCAAATCAGGATTTATTTCATCAATTACTTCAAGTAATGATTGAGTATCACCTATTTTAGCACATAAAAATATGTCATTACCAAACATAAAATCCTCCCCTTTATATAAAAAATGCCTTCATCTAAAGGCATTTTTAATATCATACATCTTGAAAAATTATTTTACAGCTTCTTTTAAAAGTTTTCCAGCTTTAAATGCAGGAGACTTTTGTCCTGGAATAGAGATAACTTCTCCATTACGTGGGTTTAATCCTGAGCGAGCAGCTCTATCTCTTACTTCGAAAGTACCGAATCCAGATAAAACTACTTTTTCACCAGTTTTTAAAGTTTCTTGGATTTCATCTAAGAATAAGTTGATGATTTCTTCAGTAACTTTCTTTGTTTCAGGTGATTTTTCTGCAACGATTGAAACTAATTCAGCTTTATTCATAATTTAAATTCCTCCTATTTTATATCATTCTAACCTTATTGTATCATTAAAGTAAACTCTTTTCAATAATAAAATGATAAAAAATATAGTAATTAAGGCATTTTTCTATTCTGCCTTTAGTTCTCTAGACAAAACACCTTTAATTGCATTTATAGGATCAACATTTTCATATAATACAGAATAAGCAGCATTAATAATAGGAAGTTCTATATTATGGGTCTTTCCAATTTGATAAGCTGCTAAGACTGCTCTAACGCCTTCAACAGTTTGCTTAGAGTGATTTACAGCATCAGCTGCAGATTCACCTTTACCAATAGCAATACCTGCATTGAAGTTTCTTGAATTCATACTAGATGCAGTAACTATTAAATCTCCCATACCTGTTAGGCCAAAAGCAGTTTCTTTTTTACCACCCATAGCAACAACAACACGTTCAATTTCTAGTATTCCTCTAGATATTAATGCAGCTCTAGCATTTTCTCCTAAACCCAATCCTGTAAGTACACCAGAAACTACAGCAATAGCATTTTTAATAGCTCCCCCAATTTCGCATCCTATAACATCACTTGAAGTATAAACTCTTAAATATTTACCATTAGCAAATAATAATTGAACTTCTTTTGCAATATCTTTATCAAAAGATGCACTAACAAGTAAAGTTAGTTTTCTTTGAATTAATTCTTCTGCATGACTTGGCCCTGATAATGAGGCATATCCTCTAATAAATTTCTTATCAATTTCATCATCTACAATTTCTCTTACACATTTAGATGTATCTGGTTCAATACCTTTACTTACATTGATAAATACTTTTTCATCATTTAAAAGCTTATTAACTTCTTTTAGTAAGCTTCTTGTGAATTTTGTTGGAACACATATAACAATATATGGAGCAAAATCTAGTGCTTCTTTTAAAGTATAAAAACCTTTAATATTTTCAATTTTGTTATCTTTAAAGAATGGATGAGTACCATTATTTATCGCATCAACAAAATCCTTATTAACATCATATATTGAAACACTATGTCCATTGTCAGTTAGTGTTTGAGCAATAGTAATGCCCCAAGCACCTGCACCTAAAACTGAAACATTCATCTTAATCCCTCTTTCTTAAAAATAGTTTTATTGGAGTACCTGTAAAATCAAAGGCTTCTCTAAAACAATTTTCTAAATAACGTACATATGAAAAATGTACAAATTCTGTATCATTTACAAAAATGATAAATGTAGGTGGTTCAACACCCATTTGTGTAGCATAATAAAATCTTGCTTTACCTTTATTATAAATTTGAGGTGGATTCATCGCTACAGCCTCAGATAAGCAATCATTTAATACACTTGTAGATAATCTCTTATTATGATTTTCATATGCTCTTTTAATTTCAGGAAATAGTGTTTGAACTCTCTTATTATCCTTTGCTGAAATAAAACATATAGGAGCATATCTTAAAAACTTAAATGTTTCTCTAATATTATCTATCCATTTATTCATTGTATTATTATCTTTAGTAACTGCATCCCATTTATTAACAACAATAACTCCTGCTCTACCATATTCTTCAATATATGAAGCAACATGAGCATCTTGTTCTATAATTCCTTTTTCTGCATCAAGTAAGAATAATACAACATTACTACGTTCAATTGCTGAAATTGCTCTAAGGACACTATATTTTTCAGCATTTTCGTATACTTTACCTCTTTTTCTAATACCAGCAGTATCAATTACAACATAATTAACTCCATCTTTTTTAAATACAGTATCAATAGAGTCTCTAGTTGTACCTGCAACATCACTAACAATACTTCTATTATTACCAATTAAAGTATTTGCTAAACTTGATTTACCAACATTAGGACATCCTATTAAACAGAATTTAATAGTTCCTTCAGGATAATCATTATCTACTTCACTTGGATAATATGATATTACTTTATCAAGTAAATCACCAATACCAATTCCATGTGCACTAGATATTCCAATAGGATCTCCAAATCCTAATGCATAAAATTCATATAGCATATCTAAAAATTTAGCATCGTCAACCTTATTAACTGCAAGTATTACTGGTTTATTAGATTTATATAAGATTTTAGCTACTTCATCATCTTCAACTGTTATACCATTTCTACAATCAGTTAAAAAGATAACAACATTAGCTTCATTAATAGCTATTTCAGCTTGTGCTCTTATTTCTGTTAAGAAAGGGGCATCTTTAATTTCAATACCACCTGTATCTATTAGTGAAAAATCTTTACCAAGCCAATTAGCTTTCGCATAAATTCTATCTCTTGTTACGCCTGGTTGATCATCAGTAATAGATAGTCTTTCACCAATTATTCTGTTAAATAATGTAGATTTACCAACATTTGCTCTACCAACAATTGCAACCTTAAATGGCATAACTAACACCTACTTACTTACCGATAATATCTCCTATTGTTGCACTTGTATTATCGTTTGATTCTTTATATTTTTCAAATTCTGCTTGTTGTTCAGCTATTTTTAGTACTTTGATGTTTAATTTTAAAATCCATCTATCTTTATTAACATCTATTACTTTAGCTTTAACTTTATCGCCTTTAGCATAGAAATCTTCTAATTTTCCTTTTTCTGCTAAACAATCATTTGGATTAATCATTACTTCTACACCACATGCTAAAACTTTTAAGCCTTTTGATGTAGCTTCAAGTACTTCAACTTCTAAAATATCGTCTTTTTTACAATCAACATTTTTCCAAGGATTATCAAGTAATAATTTTCTACTTAATGATATTCTTTGCTTTTCATCATCAAGTTTAATAATCTTAACTTCAATTTCATCACCAATTTTTACACACATATCTAAATTATCATTTGGATTCCATGAGAATTCAGATCTATGAAGTAATCCTGTTACACCTTTATCAAGCTCTAAAATTAAGCCTGCAGGAATTTTTTGAACAACTTTACCTACTACTGTTTTAGAAACTTCGTTTTTTGAAACATAAACTTGATATGGAGATGGAATTAAAGCTTTTCTAGATAAATCTATCTTATTACCATCTTTAGCAATAACTTTAACTGCAAGTTCATCACCAACAGCTAATATCTTTTCAGCTCTTTCATCTTTAAAGTGAGATACTTGATTATATTTTAAAATACCTCTAGCTAAACCAATTTGCATTAAAATTCCATAAGGTTCAAAATTAATAACAGTTGCTTTTACAGTATCACCTACATTAATGTTAGAGATTTCTTCTTTTCTCTTTTCTAGCATTTCTCCAAGTAATACTGCCTTATGGGATGCAACATATTTTTCTTTTCCCTTAAAGTCTGTTTTCTTTTCTACAATCTTTACATCAATTGTTCTACCTAAGAAATTATTTAAATTAACTTCTTCACCAATTGATAAAAGTGATTCAGGAATGAAGATTTCACATCCTGCATAATCAGCAACAACACCTTTATTAACTAATTTTGTTACTTTTACAGAAATAGTTTCTTTATTATTATATTTTTCAAGTAAAACTTCTTGATTCTTTTTCTTTAAAAGTGGAAGTCTTGAAACAAGTAAGCTCATAGAATCTTCTGTTTCATTGATTTTAGCAATTGCTACATCAATTTCATCGCCAACTTTTAAATCATTAATAGATTCATTTGGATTATCTGAATATTGATCTTTAAACATATATGCATCAAATCCAGCAAAGCCAGGAACTTCTAGAACAACTTGATTATCTCTAATAAGTTCAACTTTTGCTCTTACTATATCTCCTCTTTTAGGTCTTTTGGCTTCCTCAGTTGCAAGTAATTCTGCCATTGTCATATTTTCGCTCATATTTAACACATCCTCTCTTTTATAAGTGAAATGATTTTTCCTTTTACTTCTTCTATAGTCATATTTGTAGTATCTACTAAAATTGCATCATCAGCCATCTTAAGTGGAGATTCTTTTCTAGTAGAATCATTATAATCTCTTATTTTAATTTGTTCTTTTATTTCTTCTAAATTAGCATTTGGAAGTTCTTTAAATCTACGTTCTGCTCTACAATCAATTGATGCTGTTAAGAATACTTTTAAATTTGCATTAGGTAATACTTTATATCCAATGTCTCTACCATCTAAAATGTATTTACCATTTTCACTTGCTTTTTGTTGTAAATAAACAAGCTTTTCTCTAACCAATTTATAACTAGATACTCTACTAGCAGCATTGCTAACTTCAGGAGTTCTAATTAAGCCTGAAACATCATTTCCATTTAAATAAATCTTTCCATTAACATATTTGATTTCAATATCATCTAAAATGCTATTAACTTTTTCTTCATCATATATATCAATTCCTTTATTTAAAGCAAATAATCCAACTGCTCTATACATTGCACCTGTATCAATATGAGTAAATCCTAGTTCAGCACATACTCCTTTAGCAATTGTTGATTTGCCGCTTCCTGCTGGTCCATCAATAGCTACTGTAAAATTCATATTCTCACCTTCCCATTATCTCTTTTATTTCATGAATCTTTAATTTCCTATAGCATCCTCTTGGAATATCATCTAGTGTAATACTTCCAACTCTAACTCTTGTAAGTTTTTTAACTGGATGACCTATAGCATCACACATTAAACGTACTTGATGATTCTTACCTTCATGAATAATTATATTAATTAAAGATGTGTTGTTTCTCTTATCACTACTTATAACTCTTGCCTTACATTCTTTTGTTTTATAACCAGTTTTAAGAACTACACCTCTTTTTAAATCTAATATTTCTAATTTAGTGACTAATCCTTCAACTCTAGCAACATATTCTTTTTCTATTTCAAAGTTTGCTTTCGTAAGCTTATTAGAAAAAGCTCCATCATTAGTTATTAGTAATACTCCTGCCGTATCAAAATCTAATCTACCTACAGGATATATTCTATATTTCTTATCTTGCTCAGAAAAAAGGTCTAAAACTGTTGGTCTATTATGCTCATCCTTTACTGTTGTAACGTATCCTGTTGGCTTATTTAAAACATAATAAACATGATCTTCTTTTTCAACTACTACCCCATCAACCTTAACTATATCTTTTTCAGATATTTGAGTACCTAGTTCTTTAATAACAATATCATTTACCATGACATGTCCATTTACTATTAATTCTTCAGATTTTCTTCTTGAAGCTACGCCACATTCAGCTAGATATTTTTGAAGTCTTTCCATAATATCACCTATTTTATCTCTAAATATTATATCATATATAATATTATTTGAAAAGAAAAAAAGCACATTTTAAGTGCTTATTATTCGTTTATGAAATTTTTTGTTATTCCTTTATAGAATCTATCAACTAAAACATAATGTTTTAGAATGAAGAACGATAAAACAAACATTGGGATAATAAATATCAAATGATACATTCCATAATATATATGTATAGAAGTGTACGTTTTATTTATTGAAAGTATTACAATCCAAGTAATTATGAATATAAAATTCATCACTATATTAAATACATCAAGTATAATTGAATTAAATCTTAATCCTGCACATAAAATAAATGTTAATGTAATAATTGTCATTATTAAACCATTTTCTTTAAATGCAAACATCGTTGCTGTTATAGAATCTTTACAGGCAAAACCAGTTACTATCATTGCTCCTAAATAACATAAGCCTATTGTTGTAAACATAAATCCATATATGTTATCTGGTTCTGGTACATTATCATATCCGTTAGTTGCAACTGATGCTATAAAATGAAGTAACAAAGGAATTAAAGATATTAAATTCCACATACCAGGAGTAACCAATATTACAAGCGATAAGCTATACCAAATATTAGGACTGTCAATATATTTTTCAAAATGATACATTTCATTATACGTACTTATTTCTTGGTATATATCATATAATTTTATGCACGCTAAAATGAAAAATACTAAATATATTAAATACATTAATAAAACTAATCCACTAGTAATAGATTCATTTCTATCTTTTATATGAAATAAATACCACGCTATTGTGACTAACGTCATAACTAAAAAAACAAAAAAGTTAGACGCAAAAGGTATTCTTATAGCATTAATTAATTCATTATTCATATTATATACTTTATCAAAAATCATATAAGCTATATTAAAATAAGCTGAGATGAAAAGGGAAAATATTGATAGAGATAATATAACTAATCTTAACTTTTTCATAAGAACACCTCCTTAAAGATATTATACAATAATAAAATAAAAAAAGACACAACTAGTGTGTCTTATATAATGCTACTTGTGAATTCATCTTTATTTCTTTCAATCATTCCAAGTTTAGCAAGTGATTTTAAGCGATATAAGGTTTTTCTCTTACTTAAGCCAATATACTTTGATATATCCATTAAATCTTTAGTTTGTGAAGTGTATTTTAATATATTAAATCTCTCATTAAGTGTGGAATCTTTTGCGTTTAATTTTACATCAAATAATTTGCATTTTTCTTTTTTATTTAACATGTTAAACTCTTCTACTGATAAGTTATTATTTGCTATTAAAGCTATACTACAATCATCAGTAGTACGTTCATGAATTTCATAATCCATTAAGTATTTAACTGTCTCTAAATAAGCATTTGAAAATGTATATTGTAAGCCTACGATTAATTTAGCAATTGCATGTGCAGGCTTTTGCAATTTCTTATTATATAGTGATGCACTAGATCCATCTGACATAAGCGCAAAGCCTTCAAATCCTAAAGTTTTACCTTTAAGTAGTCTAGCTTTTTCAAATGCACGTGGTGATGTAATAAAATATGTTGCATTAGCAAATTCACCATTATCTGGCATAGTTAGTGTTTTTAGTTCACCATTCTTTAAACCAGCAATTAATCCATCACCAACATGGAATACAATAACATCATCATTTTTTATAGCTACACAAAGGAGTGTACTAGACAATTTATCTTTATCACATTTCATTTCATCTGCTTTATTCTCTATATCAGCTACTACATGATTAACTATCTTTGTAATAACTTCATTAGCATTAGAAATGTTAATTAATTCATCAAAATTATCACCAATATATTTGCATATAGATTTACACGCAATAATGGCTCCAATATCCGAATATTCATAACTTCCTGCACCATCTGCTAGTGCTGAAACTATAACGTTGTTATCTTTATATGTGAATGTTTTGTCTTGGCATACTTTCTTTGCCTTTATGTGGCTTTTTCCAATTACCTCATAATTAAGAGTTTTCCACATACTCTTCACCTCAAACTAAAATTTTTAGAATTCTATTTCACTCCAAGCTTTAATAGCTTCTACATCAAGTGTAATCTTTTCACCAACAACTGATTGACTTACTCTACAAACACTTTGACTTAGCCATTCAAAGAATTCTTTAAAGTTTAGTCCTCTAAGTTTTAATGCTTGACGTTTTGGAGAAAGCTTATTTAAGCCTTCCATATCAGCACTTGAACCAACTCCAATTGGGAATACTGTTAATTTTCTATCTCTTACAAGTGATTCAACTCTTTTTACTGCTCTATCAAATTCTGACTGTAAGCCAGTAGCATAACCATCAGTCATAATAACTAACCATGGTTGGAAATAATCTACACCATTGTCTTTATATTCTTCTTTTCTAGCATCTAGCTTATCAAGTGCAAGGTTTACTGCTTCACCAAGTGGTGTTTCACCAGCAACATCAAATGCTGGTAGTTCAGTAATTTGAGCTAATGTTTTGAATTCAGAAATACATTTTGCTTTTCCACCGAAAGTAACTATACAAACTTCTGCAGAATTTACAGCTACTTCATCACTCTTAATTGAGTTATAGAAACGCTCAACGCCCTTTCTTAATTCTTCACAACGTCTACCTTCCATAGAACCAGATGTATCTAAGCATAAGCAAATAGGTACTCTAGGGGCAGGGTTAGTGGCTAAATCATCTTCTTCAAAAAAATCTGTTTCTCTTTCAATTTTACTCATCTTTTATCGCTCCTTTTTTTATTTATTTTTTTCTTTTTGAATTATATCTATTTAAATTTGCACTTTCAACATTCCTATGCATAATAATAGGTGTTTTTGCTTTTTTGATAGTACTTCTTGCAACTTCAGGCATACCTGGGAAGATTTCGTTTCTAAGCGATTTTTTACTTTCGTTTTTAAGTTCATCTAAATATTGATATATAAGTATTAACCATGACTCACTACTAATACTATTATTAGGATTATGGTAATTACCTTTGTCATTAAATGTTGCGTAAAAGGCACCTCTAATATATTGAGGTAGTAAATCCCATATTTCTTTCCAAGGACCAACTGGAATTAAATCTGAATATCTTGTATCAGATATTATTTCACCTCTACTATTATTAGCCTCATATGGAAATGGGAATTTATCTTGTTTAATATTTGTTGCAGGATCAGATCCACCTCTAATTGCATATGGATGCTTACCATTCATAAATAATACATAAATTAGAGTTGCTAGTGAGAAGTTTTCATGACCCCATTTTCTTAAGAATTCAGGAAACTTAGCTCCTGATTCTAATAATTCTCTACATGTAAATTCATTAGTACCAACAGGACAAGGGAATCCTTCAATTTGATAACTATCAGTATCTACAAAATATACTTGCGTTGGAGAAACAAACATTATGTTTCTGCTATTAATATCACCAACAATTATATTTCTTTGATGTAGGTAATAAAATTTTTCAACAATTGTATAAGCTAATGTAACAATATCTTTTTTCTTCCATTTAGGGAAGTATTCTTGCATAAATGCTCTATTTTGCACTTTAGATAATATATGACCTTTAGCTATAGGCATTGTATAACCTACAACCTCATTATAAACATTCATTACTAAATCAATTGGCCAACAAATATCTTGATCATAAATAGGTTTAGATATCATTAGCTTTAATTTTTCAATTTTGGCGTTTGTAAGCTTACTTAAACTATAAATCTTACAAGCTAAGTTTTTATCTATCATATAAACATTACCTTCTCCACCATGACCAATTTGATCTCCTAGGTAGAAAGCAATATTTGTCTTGCAAGTTCTTACAATATCACCTTTTGTTGGGACAAAAGATACTGTAATTGGAGATGAAGGTATTGATGTAACCTTAGTAGCTAATTTAAATTTCTCTTCTTGTGGTACTTCTTGTTTTTTCCCACTTAATTTATATTTAATAGCCACTATAATCACCTCCTAAAATAATATATTTTTACCTACACTTTAATAATACCATAATTTTAGTTTTTTTACTATAAAAATACATAGTATTTTATTTATTTTTTAGCTAATTCCAAGCATCTTAGTATATGCGCTTAAAATAGCATCTCCATATAATGCTGCAACCATCATTCCTATTGCTAGATATGGTCCAAATGCTACGCCTTTATTTTTCTTAATTTTTGTTAAAATAAGTATTCCTTCAATTAGTAAGCCTCCAAAGCTTCCAATTAATAAACCAAGTAAACATCTGCTAGCACCTAGGAATAATCCACATACACCCATCATTTTGATGTCTCCACCACCAAGTGCATCTTCATTACCTGTCTTTTTAATAGCAATCCATGCAATTACATAAAATGACACAAAAAATATTACTCCACCAAGTAAGCCCCATAATACACTAGTGAATTTAAAAACAAGCGCTAATATTCCAAGTATTATAACAATAATATGACAAGTATCAGGAATAATAAATGTTTCAAAATCAGTAAATACAATTATAAGCATAGTTAAAGAGAATAATCCAACAATTATTCTATACATTTCAGTAGCACCAAATGTTTCACAATCCTTTACAGTAAATACTGTTAGAGCTGCAATACCCATAGCAAGTATTGGAACAAGTAATCTTGATATGCTCATTTTATGTCCACATTTGCCATATTTACCTTTTGCAAATATATAACCAAAAAGTGGAATAAATCGCCAAAATGAGACTTTTTCTTCACATTCAGAACATACTGCTTCATATTTAATTACATTCTTTTCTCTTGGTAATCTATAAATCATTAAGCACATTATAAAACTTAATAAATATGCAGAAGCAATATAGATTAGATATCTAGCTAACATACTATACCTCCTAAACAAAAAACTAGGTTTTACCCTAGTTTTCTTCTTTATTAATATCTTCAATTTTTAAGAATACTTTGGTAATTCTTCTACCTAATACTTCTTTAATTGTAAATGTTAATCTCTTTGTTTTTTCAACATATTCATCATCATCTGTTTTTTCAATGAATGTTGAATCATATATTATTTGCTCACCAGCCTTAGGAACATCATCAACTTGTTCATATAACCAACCAACTAATTTATTATGAACTGATGGCGATTCACCTAAATTTAGTTCTTCAAATAATTCTTTCATATCAATTTTAGCATCAATAACATATTCATTATCTGTAACTTTAACACATAAATCTTTTTCTACATCATCATGCTCATCATATATTTCACCAACTAATTCTTCAAGTGCATCTTCCATTGTAACAAGACCAGCTGTTTCACCAAACTTACCAC
Organism: bacterium; assembly: GCA_024694145.1. Classification (GTDB taxonomy): domain Bacteria; phylum Bacillota_I; class Bacilli_A; order Acholeplasmatales; family JAEDCM01; genus RGIG10196. Next base: position 14,428 of record JAILKD010000018.1, read on the forward strand.
TTACAATAGCAATATGGACCTTTTCCTTTTGTAATTCTCTAATGAAATCATCAACAGGCATTTTTTTATTAACATATTTAGCTGGTTTTAATATATCAACTATTTTAAAATCCTTTTTTTCTATTAAGCATGTAAAGAAATCTCTTTCATATAATATGCCTAAGATTTTATCTTTATCATCTTTATAAACCGGTATTCTTGAATATTGATTTTCAAAGAATATTTTTTTAATATTATCTACTGTTTCATCAACATCAATTGCTACCATATCAATTCTTGGGATCATTATATCATCAACAATCTTATCACTTAACTTAAGAGCGTTAATGATTAAGTCTGAATCATTTTCTTCAATAACGCCTTCATCAGCCATGTTATCAACTATAGTTTCAAGTTCATCTTCTGTAACAGTTGGAGTTACATCTTCTTTTTCAGTTTTTGATATTACTCTAGATAAACCGTTAAATAAGAAATTTAGTGGGAAGAATAATATATTCAAGAAACTTAAAATATAAGATGTCTTCATTGCAAAGCCTTCAGCATGACGCTTAGCAAAGCTTTTAGGCATAATTTCTCCAAATATTAAAACTATTAAAGTTACAACAGCAGTTGAAACTATTCCGCTAATAGTATCATCAGTAATTAATTTAGCTGCAATAAACGCACCAATTGTTGCCATTGCAATATTAACTATGTTATTACCGATTAAAATGCTTGATAAAGTATTATCAAACTTTTGATGCACTTTTATAGCTTTTGCCGCACTCTTCTTACCATTTTCTGCAAAATTAGTAAGTCTAACTATATTTGCAGATGAATAAGCAGTTTCAGATGCACTGAAAAAAGCTGATAAAAGTAATAAAATTACAAATATGACCCACAAGACGGGGGGAACGGCAGTTTCGCTATAAATAAGCGGAGCAGATTCCATATACTTCACCTACTTCAATTATTTTTCTCTAGAAACGTATTCTCCAGATTCTGTACTTACGATAACTCTTTCACCTTGATTGATGAATAGAGGAACTTTAATAACCCAACCAGTTTCAAGTGTAGCATCTTTTGTTGCATTTGTTTTAGTATCACCAGCAACACCTGGAACACATTCAGTAATTTCAAGTACAACCTTATCAGGAAGATCAACACCTAGTAATTCACCTTTATAGAAAGTTACATTAACTAACATATTAGGAACTAAGAAGTGTAATTCATCAGTTATATGAGATGCTGGAATTTCAACTTGTTCATAAGTTTCAGTATTCATGAAAACATGATTGTCTCCATCAGCATATAAATATTGCATTTCTTGCTTATCAAGAATAGCTTGTTCAATTTTGATACCTGCATTGATACGCATTTCTAGTACGCCACCAGTACGCATATCTCTTACCTTAGTTCTAATGAATGTGTTTCCTTTACCTGGTTTTACATGCATAAATTCTAAGATTTTTAATAATTTACCATCGAATTCGATAGTCATTCCGTTTTTAAATTCATTACTTGTCATTTTTTTTACCACCTTTAAACAAATTATCTATGATATTATACCACACTACTATTTAAATTAAAATAGTAAATATAAAAAAAGCCTATTGCTAGGCTTAGTTATTATAAAAACTATTAATCAAATTAATACATTTTTCAAGCGGACTATCCATTATATCAATCATATGTGCATTCATTTGATTTTTAAACCATGTAATTTGGCGCTTTGCATAGTGTCTAGTGTTCTTTTTGATTTCTTCTATTGCAGCATTTAAATCATATAAGCCATCAAGATAATTATTAATCTCTTTATAGCCTATTTGCATAGCCTTATATCCTTCATTTCTTAAAGATTTCACTTCATCAACTAAACCCATTTCAATCATCTTATCAACACGCTTGTTTATTCTATCATATAAAATAGTTCTATCTGCAGTTAAGCATATCATAAGTATATCATATAATGGCTCATTCTTGCCTTTTCTACTAGATAATAGATTATTGTTTTTAGCTTCTATATATGCTCTTATTACTCTACGTCTATTATTATAATCAACTGTAGTATTAGGATCTAATTCAACAAGCATTTTATATAAAGATGGTGTATCTATATCAATATAAGATTCATCTTCTTTTAAATCTCTTTTAACATCATCAAATTCATAATTATATAAAGCTGCTTTAACATATAGTCCAGTTCCACCAACAATCATAGGTCTATCTATTTTTTCTATTAAGTCTCTTACATCATGCTGAAAATCACATACTGAATAATCCTTATTTAAATCCAAGAAATCTATTAAATGATGTTTTATACCCTTCATATCAGTAATCTTAGCACTACCAATATTAAGCTTTTTATATACTTGAACAGAATCACCATTAATTATTTCATTATTAAACATTTTAGCTAATTCTAAAGATATATCACTTTTGCCTACCCCTGTAGGCCCAACAATACAAATTATCTTTTTCATCTAAATTACCCTTAAGAACATCTTTTCAATTTCATATTGACTAAAATTAATGATAGTAGGTCTACCATGAGGACAAGTAAATGGGTTTTTACATTTAGATAAATCTTTAACTAATGTATTAACCTCATCAATACTTAAGTTTTTATTTGCTTTTATAGCACCTTTACATGATATTCTTTTAGCTAATTCATCTCTAATTTGTTTTAAATCAATTGATTCTATTTCAACAATAAACTTAATCATTTCTTCAACTATACTTAAAGCATCCCCTATAATCCAAACAGGTACACTTCTTAAATAATAGCTAGCAGGTCCAGCTTCTTCTAAAACTACACCTAATTTATTAAATTCTTCTAAATTCTTATCAACAAATATCTTTTCTTTTTTTGTCACATCAATAATTGTTGTAACCATTAATGGTTGACTAATATTAGTCGGATTAGATAGTGCTTCTATATATTTTTCATAGCGAACTCTTTCTGCTGCTGCATGTTGATCCATTAAATATAAGCCACTATCATTTTGAAATAATAAATAAGTTCCAGCATATTGCCCTATATATTCTAAATAAGGAAGCCTTTTTTCAAGTTCTATTTGTTCTTCTTCTAAAAAGCTTTGCTTAATATATTCCATTTTATCTATATAAGTTGGTGTTTTTTCTTCTACTTTTATTTCACTTCTAGGGAATACTTCTTTTTCTTCTTTCATTTTAAGTTCTGGAATTAATCTAGATTTAAATAATGCATTTTTAATAGTTGAAGTAATTAAACTTTTTAGTAAATCTTCACTAGAAAGTCTTACCTCTTTTTTAGTTGGATGCACATTAACATCTATTAACATTGGATCCATCTTAACAAAAACAACCGCAAGTGGATATTTACCAACAGGTATATAAGTATTATATCCATCAATAACTGAATTTATTACTGAATAATTTTTAACATCTCTACCATTAATAACAAGTGTAATGGCGCTTTTACGCGATTTATTGACAATCGGTTGAGCTAGGTAACACTTTATTTTTATACCGTTTTTTTCATTATCTACTTCAATCATATTTTTAATAGAATCAGCACCATAAATATTGCCAATGATTGCTTTCATATCATTATTTCCATATGTTTGAAGTAATACTTTTTTATTGTTTACTAATTTAAATCTAACACTTGGATTTGATATAGCAAGCTTATCAACTATTTCACAAACATTAGCAAGCTCTGTGTTTTCACTTTTTAAATATTTTAATCTTGCTGGAGTGTTAAAAAATAAATTTGATACAGTTATTTCAGTACCCCTATTTAGCGAGATTAATCCTTCATCCATTAATTTAGATGCTCTTAAGTGAATATAATTACTAGTTTCACCATTATTAGATTTAATAGTCATATCACTAACTGATGCAATAGATGGCAATGCCTCACCCCTAAAGCCAAGTGTACTTATTCTAAATAAATCATATTGGTTTTTAATTTTGCTTGTCGCATGTCTTAAATAACATAATTTTATATCTGTTTTATCCATACCAATTCCGTTATCAGTTACTTTTATTTCTCTAATACCAGAATCAGTAAGTTCTATAGTTATATCTGTTGATTTTGCATCTAGTGAGTTTTCTACTAACTCTTTTACTACTGATGAAACGCGTTCTACTACTTCACCAGCTGCTATCATATTGGATAGATGTTCATCTAATTGGATAATTTTTGACATATTGAATCACTCCACTCAAAATAATTATACAATAATTTATTTTGTTTTTCTATAAATATGTGTTATAATAACAATGTTAGAAATTAAGGAGGACTAAATATGTACGAGAAAGAAATCGAATCTGCAAAAGAGCAATTTGGTAAGTTACTTGAAAAACAATTAAAGAGAGTTGAAGCAATGAAAGCTCAAGGTGATTTCATTGATTACTCTAAACTAGATAAAATCGTTATCGGTGTTTGTGGTGGTGATGGTATTGGGCCTAGAATCACTCATGAAGCCGCAAGAATTATTGAATTCTTATTAAAGGATGAAATCAAAAAAGGAAAAGTTGAATTAAAATATATTGATGGTTTAACTATTGAACGTAGAGCTGAATTATTAAAGGCTATTCCTGATGATGTTTTAGCTGAACTAAAAACATGCCATGTAATTTTAAAAGGACCTACTACTACTCCAAGAAAAGGCGATCCATGGCCAAATGTTGAATCAGCAAACGTTGCTATGAGAAAAGAATTAGACTTATTTGCTAACGTTAGACCTGTTAGAATTCCAGAACAAGGAATTGACTGGACATTCTATAGAGAAAATACTGAAGGTGGTTATGCTGCTGGTAAGGAAGGCGTTAACGTTACTGAAGATTTAGGTATTGATTTTACAGTAGTTACATCTCAAGGATGCGATAGAATCATTAAAGCTGCATTCGAATTTGCTAAAGCTAATGGTAAGACTAGGGTTACAGCTGTAACAAAAGCAAATATCATTAAAACTACTGATGGAAAGTTCCTAGATACATTCTATAGAATAGCTAAAGATTATCCAGGTATTACTTGTGATGACTGGTATATTGATATTATGACTGCAAAATTAGTTGATGAAAAACGTAGAAGAGATTTCCAAGTTGTAGTATTACCTAACCTTTATGGTGATATTATCACAGATGAAGCTGCTGAATTCCAAGGTGGAGTTGGTACAGCTGGTTCTGCTAATATTGGTAAACGTTATGCTATGTTTGAAGCAATTCATGGTTCAGCACCAAGAATGGTAGCTGAAGGTAGAGATATCTATGCTGATCCATGTAGTGTTATCAGAGCAGCAGCAATGCTTTTAGCTCATATTGGTTATAATAAAGAAGCAGATAAACTTTATAAGGCACTTGATATTTGTACAATAACTGAAAAGAAATTAGTTATGACAGGTAGAGATACAGGTGCAACTAGTGAAGAATTTGCTAATTATATAATGGATACAATTTCTAAAATGTAATTTGAGGTGAAATTTTGAACGCAATTCTATTACTTTTAAAAGGTTTTATTATGGGAATTGCAAATATTATTCCAGGAGTAAGTGGTGGAACACTAGCAATAATACTTGGAATTTATGAAAAGCTAATTGATGTACTAAGTTCATTTTGGAAAAACTTAAAAAAGAATATATTATTTGTACTACCTCTACTTATTGGTATGGGTATTGCTTTAATAGCAGGTTCGTTTGTTATTGACTGGGGTTTAAAGAACTTCCCAATAGCAACAACACTATTCTTTGTAGGTCTAGTAATAGGCGGTATTCCATTTATTTACATGAAGGTACATAAAAAATATAATGTAGTGAATGTGATTATTTTCATTATCATATTTGCTCTTGTTGTATTGCTTAGTATTTTGACAGTAGGCAGTAATGTTTCACTAGATAAAATAGATTTCTTACTTATTGTTAAATTGTTCTTTGTTGGAGCTATTACTGCAGCAACAATGATCATACCAGGTATAAGTGGTTCATTAGTTCTAATGAACATGGGTTATTATGAATCAATTGTTGAATGTGTTAAAAATCTAACAAAAATCTCTTCAATGGGACATAGTATTTGTGTATTACTTCCATTTGGAATTGGAGTAATAATAGGATTAGTATTAATTGCTAAATTAATTAAATGGTTACTAAGAAAATTCCCTATTCAATCATATTTTGGTATTCTTGCGTTTGTTATCGCAAGTATCGTAAGTATTATTATTAGAATGGATAAATCTGATTTTAATATTGGTGAATTAATGCTTGGAATACTTCTAATGGGTATAGGTATATTCATTACATTTATTCTAGGATGGTATGATAAAAATAGAACAAATAATAATCAAACTATAGGCGAAGTTTCAACAATAGATAGTTCTAGTGAAGAAGTTATTGTAGAGCAAAATAACGAAAACACTAATGATGAAAATTCAGACGAAAAAAAAGAGGATGTTACTGATGAGTAACATCCCTTATTTTTTTAGCATTGAGTTAAGTAAGCTGCTCCAATAATACCTGCATCATTACCAGCAGTAGCTTTTAAAATCTTTGTGTTTTTAACATTTCTAAATGCAATCTTATTAAAGTGCTTTTGAATATTATCAATAATGATTGCACCACCATTAGAAATACCACCACCAAAGATTATAGCCGATGGGTTAACACAGCATGCCATGATGCTTGCTGCATAAGCTAAATAATAACAAACCTTATCAACTAGAGCGAATGCTTCTTTGTCTCCTTCTCTAGCCATATCAACTATTTCTTTAACAGATAAACCTTTTAGACGTTTTGATTTAGCTGCAATATTAGCAATACCTCTTGCTGCACAAGTAGTTTCTAGACATCCAATGTTTCCACATCCACATTGTCCTTCATCAGTAACTTTGATGTGTCCGATTTCTCCACCTGCACCAAAATCACCATTTAATACTTTACCATCAATAACAATACCACAACCAATACCTGTACCAATTGTTATTGTTGCACTACTCTTTAATCCCTTACCTGCGCCACATTTAGCTTCAGCAAGAGCAGCCATATTTGCATCATTACCAACGAAAATGTTGTTACATTTTACATATTTTTCTAATTCAACTTTTACATTAACATTTTTTAAGTTTGCATTAGGGCAATCAACTACATTATCAACTACTGGTCCAGGAACACCTACACCATAGCTTTCTATTTCATAATCTTTGCCCTTTAAACTTTCTGCTACATCCTTAAAAATGTTTTCTGTTGTTTTAATTTGATATTTTTCAATTAGATTCATATCTAAATCAAAGATACCAATTTTAATAGCTGTACCGCCTACATCAATTCCACATATTGCTTTCATATAATCCTCCTACTATTTAAAAAGATGATTTTGCAATCATCTTTTATCTTTTCTTTCCTTTAACTTGAGGTTCATCACCAAGACGTTTTAATTCATCTGGAGTGAATCCTAATTTCTTTAATACACCGATATTTTCAGCTAATTGAGGAATCTTACATACACCTATAATAGCTGTAGCAATCTTTTGGTTTCTAAGCACCCATGCTAAACTCATTTGTCCAATTGATTGAGCTCTTTGAGCAGCAACGATATTTAATTTAGTTAATGTTCCTCTTAATTCTTCAGTGATATCTTCTTTATTTAATGTTGGAATGAAATCTTTTGTAGCTCTACATACTTCAGGAATATCTTGACCAATGTATTTGTTAGTTAATAAACCTTGAGCTAAACATTGGTAAGCCATTGTTCCTCCACCAAATTCATATAATGTATCAATTACACCATCATCTTCTGGATCTCTAATTAAATAAGAATATCTAACTTGTCCACCAATAAATGGAACATCAAGTTTTCTTAGTAAATCAGCCATACGTCTAGATTCAAGTGAAGTATAATTAGTTAAACCGATATATAAAGCTTTACCTTGTTTAACAACTTCTGCAAGTGCTAAAGCTGTTTCTTCAGGATTAATATCATGATCATAATTTTCATGGAATAAAATATCTACATAAGGTACTCTAAGTCTAGCAAGTGACTTATCAATTTGAGTTAAAATAAGTTTTCTAGATCCGCCTTCAGACATAGGAGCATCAGAAGTTGATTTTCCACCAACTTTAGTAGAAATAACTATTTCATCTCTATATGGCATTAAATCATCTGCCATAATTTTACCAAATAATTCTTCAGTCATACCAGCTGGCTCACCAAAGTTTCCAGCTAAATCGAAATAGTTAATACCATTATTAAATGCAGTTAAAACTAATTCTCTACAAGATTTAAATTCATTTGGTGTATTGAAATTATGCTTTAAACCTAATGAAATAACAGATACCTTTATACCTGTAGTTCCCATTCTTCTATAAAGCATACGGCGAGAACGCCCTGGATCAGCATTAAACATAAATCATCCCTCCAAATCTAAATGTGTAAAAAAAATATAAAATATGTTAATACGTTTACATATTTATATTATAATAAATATTATCTCAAATATCAACAATTTTTTTATATTTTACTCATTTTACACGTTAATTTACTATTAATTGACTAAAAAATTGAAAAAGGGCTAACTCTAGCCCTTTACTTTATCAACAAGCACATTATATGCACTATCAATGTCATTAATATCTTCTAACTTATATCTAGCAGTATCTGTATTAATAATTATTGTCTTGCCACTTCTACATATAAGTGGTCTAACTACTTGAACACCTTTTATTTCTTCAAATTTTAAAGTAACTTGTTTCTTAGTTTTATCAGGAGTAAATGTAATACCATCCTCATCAAGTTTTAAAATTACATCAGGTGTTTTAATATAACCTATAAATGAATTATATGCAAACAAATCACCAACAATCGCAAAAATAGGTATTATAAATATTATAAAATTAATATCATCTTGCATAGACATACATATTAGAAAAACAATAACAGCAATAGTTAAAATAGTAGCAAGAATTACGCATGTTAGATAAATCGCAAAGTATCTTTTATCTTTTTTTATTTCCATATATATCACTATCCTTTAGTATATTATACTACAAAATAAAAAAAACGACTATTTTTTTAGTCGTTATTAGATACAAAACTTTTCAATGTATTCATCTAAAGCTTTTTGAATTACCTTTTTAGCTTCACCTGGTCCAAGTACTTCTTTTACTATTGGTTGTTTTCCTTCTAGTTGCTTATACACAGTAAAGAAGTGCATTATTTCTTGAAATAAGTGTTGAGGTAATTCAGCTACATCTTTATAGCAGTTATTAGCTGGATCGTTTACACATACAGCAATTATCTTTTCATCAACCTTATCATCATCAACCATTTTTAAAACACCAATTGGAACACATTTAACAAGTGATAATGGTAGTATTGCTTCTGAACAAATAACAAGTACATCTAGTGGGTCATTATCATCTGCATAAGTTCTTGGAATAAATCCATAATTTGCAGGATAGTGAGTTGATGTATATAAGATTCTATCTAGATAAAGTCTACCTGTTTCTTTATCAAGTTCGTATTTATTCTTGCTTCCTTTTGATATTTCAATACAAGCAATAAATTCATCTTTACTTATTCTTTTAGGATTAATGTTATGCCAAATATTCATAATTACACCTCCACATGTATTTATGATACCATAAATGAAAATGAATGAAAACTGGAAAATGTTTTCATTCTAAAATTTACTCATTACATATAAAATTATCCATAAACCGCCCATAAAAAAGCATAATGCAAGTGCAATTACATTAAATAGGATTATGCCTCTACTAGCGCCTTTTTTCTTACACATGAATATTCCTAGTCCAGCAAATATAATACCAAAATATGCTGTAAACCATAGTTTATCAAATATAGATAGTATTCCAAGAATTATAGCAAGAATAGGAGAAATTAATTCTGTATAATGAATTTCTTCTTTCTCATCATCTTCTTCAAATTCTTCTTCACTATTTTCTCTAGCCTCTAGCGCTTTAGAAAACATTTCTTGGACTTCATCTTTTTCTTTATCTTCAATCATAAGATCACTCCAATAATTATTTCATTAGTTTAGGTAATACTTTTTCAAAGCATACACCATATTTTTCATCATAATTATCAATTTTTCTAGTTTCTAAAATTGATTCAACAGTAAAATCAACAGCTAATTTTGCACTATCTAATAAATCCATTTTCTTAGCAAGTGCACCTGATAATACACTAGCAAATATATCGCCAGTACCATGATAATAACCATTTATTTTTTCTCTAACATAATATCTAAATTCATCATGACTTACATTATATGTAGCAACCCCTATAGTTTCATCATCAAATGAAACACCAGTTAAAACAATATTATCAACACCAAATTTAGATAAATGATAAATTAGTTCAGTAATATATTCCTTTGATTGAGTTCCTTCAATATAAGGCATTCCTGTAAGGAAGCATGCTTCTGTAATATTTGGAACTATTACATCTGCCATCTTACATAAATCCTTCATTTTTTCAACAAAGTTCATATCAAATAATCCGTATAATCGGCCATTATCTGCCATTGCAGGATCTACTATAACTATATTGTCATTTGTTTTAAATTTATCTATAACATCTTTTACTAAATCAACTTGTTCTTTTGAACATAAAAAGCCACTATATATAAAATCATATTTTCTATCTAATGATTTCCAGTGTTTTGCTATTGGAGATATTTGATTATCTAAATCTAAAAAAGTATAGCCCGAAAAACCACCTGTATGTGTTGATAAAACTGCAGTCGGAAGAATTGAACATTCTATTCCCATAGCAGAAATAATAGGTAGTGCAACAGTTAGTGAACATCTACCAACACATGAGATATCATTTATAGCTAATCCTTTTATTTGATCCATCGTTATCATCCCCTACAAACTAAATGATATATCATTTAGGTATATAAGTCAAACAATAAACGTTTTCATGTTTTTTTTAACTTTAAATATATGTATAATATATTTGAGGTGGTAAAATTGAAGAAAAGTGACGTTTCATTATTTATAATGGGATTGTTTTATGCCATTATCGGAATTATTTTTTTAACAGTTCCTGCCGATACAATTATTAAATTTATATTTATTATTTTAGGCGTTATTCTTATTGTATTTAATTCATTTGTCTTATTTGATAGTATACCAAAAATAAAAATTGATAAAAGATATATTGCGGTTTTGATATTAGCGATAATACAAATTGCTATGGGTATATTTGTAATAGTTACAGAAAGTAAAGTATTATTAATCATAACTGGTGCAATTCTTCTACTATTTCCTTTACTTGAAATATTATCTTCTAAAGATAAAAAAGAACAGTTTAAGTTTGAAATTACAAAGATTTCTTTAGGTATAATATTTATTATTATAGGCGCAACAGATACTGCAAAATATATATTCACAGCTATTGGAATTATAAGCTTAATATTTGGTATAATATATTTAGTTATGGCTTTATTAATCTCAATTATAAAAGATGAAATAGATAATGAAGATAATAACATTTATAAATAATTAAAGGGTTGAATTTAATCAACCCTCTTTTTATTTAAATTTGTTTCTATTTCTTGTTAACAAATCTTCAAATTCTAATTTAGGTAGAGGTTTACTATAATAATAGCCTTGCGCTCTAAAACATCCTAATTTAGTTAGAAAATCTGCTTGCTTTTTAGTTTCTACTCCTTCACAAATTACATCAACATTTAGTTTTTTAGCCATATCAATAATCGATCCAATTATAATTTCATCAGATTCGCTAATTGTATCTCTATTGATAAATGATCTATCAATTTTGATTTCATTTACTTTAAAGTCTCTTAAAGCAGAAAGCGATGAATATCCGATACCAAAATCATCTATAGATGTTAGGATACCATTTTTCCACATAGTGTTAATGAATCTAGCTAATCTTTCATTTTCTTCTAAAGTTGTTGTTTCAGTAACCTCTATAACAATATCTTCTGTTTTAACATCATACTTTCTTATAATATTAATAATTCTATCCTCTAAATCTTCACATTCAAAATCTTTTCTAGATAAGTTACATGATGCAGGAACTATCTTATTACCTAGATTCCTAAAGTTGTGAATATCTTTACATAAGTTTTCTAAGACATATAAATCTAAATCTACAATGTCTCCATTTTTCTCTAAAACAGGAATGAACATGCTTGGTGGAACAATTTTCCCATTATTAATCCATCTTGATAATGCTTCTACCCCCACAATCTTTCCAGTTTCTATATCAAATTTAGGTTGATAATAAACTACAAAGTTACCACTTTTAAGTTCATCTTTAAATGTATGTTCAATGTTTTTAATAGACATAAACATTCCAAGTAAATCTGGAGTTAGCTTAACAATAGGTTTTTTTGTTGCTTTAGCGTATTGAAATGCAATTGCCGAATTTGGAATTGATGATCTATAATTATAATCATCATTTTCTATACCTTCATATCCAACAATACCAACTAGGTTAATTGATACTTTATTATCATTTACATTTAAATCTACTCTTATATTTGTAACCAATTTTACAAATTCATCGTGTCTATCTTTCTTTACAAATGCAACAAAGTTATCTCCGCCTAAATGTCCAGCAACTTCACAGCTTTCATCTATAAATTCTTTTAGTTTATTTGCATAATACTTTATAGCACTATCACCTATTTGATAATTATAAAGCCTGTTAATAAAGCCAAAGCCTTTTAAATTAATATAATAAGAATTATAATTAGATGCCTTAAATACCTCAATAAGTGTAGCAACTTTCTTTAAATAACCTTTAGCATTTGGTAAATTTACTTCATGACTAAAGAATTCTCTATCGCTTTCTCTTCTTTGTAAAATGTAATTATTATGATATAGCCCAAACATTCTAATTAAAACGAATATATCTTTTAATTCTTTTTCATCATATTTATGATTATCACTATTCTTATATAAAGAATATTCATAACCCTCATGAACGTAAGACATAACTACATTTTTAATATAATTATTATCAAAAACATATTCAAGGCGTTCAAAAGAATCATTGGATTTTATCTCTATTTTTCCAATGTGAAAATCATCTTTAACTAAATCTAAAGCCTCTTTAAAAGAATCAGGCTTTTTATTTAGCGTTTCAATAAAACTACTAAAATCGTACATACCATCACATCCTTGGTATTATAGTGTAAATCAATTATAACACTATATTTATTAATAATCTAGCTAATAAAAAAAGAATTGATTTATCAATTCTAATTCTTTTATATGACATTTTTTATGAATTTTGCTGGGTTCCCACCCACTAAAGTATTATCTAAAACATCTTTTGTAACAACGACACTATTTTCTCCTATAGTCACACCAGGACAAATTATAGCTCCAGCACAAATCCATGCATTTTTCTTTATTGTTACTTTCTTAAAAATTATTTTATTGTGTCTATCAGCTAAATCATGATTAACACTAATTATTTTTCATCTGGACCTATTAATACATCATCTTCGATTTCAACAAGACCTGCTGAAAAAATAGTTGCTCCCTTATTTATTACAATATTTTTCCCAAGTTTAAGTCTTGAACCAAAATCACACAATAAAAAGGTGATACGATAGCTACATCGGCGCTTATTTTATCTTGTAATAATTCTTCTAGTAGTTCCTTGTAGTTAGAATCTGTTGGATTAAGCAAACTTATTTTAAGAGATAAATCATGGGACCTTATCATTTATTTTTCCGCAAAATCATGAGTTGGATCACTCTTATAAATATAACCATCTCTATCTATTTTTTCTAAAAACTTATTCATAAAATCACCTACTACTTTTTATTCATTATGCTATTATTTTGCCTATTTTTCACTCTTTTTATGATTAAAAAAAGACTAACATACCCGTTAGTCCTTAAAATTAGTTTTCAATTTTATATTTGTTTTTTAATATTTTTACTATCTTTAAATATAAGAAGCCAAGTCCAATTAAAAGTAGTAATAATAAAATTATCCAATACATTACACCAATAAATGGTAATTCATTTGAAAAGCCAAATGCACCAGCCTTACTTCCCCAGTTTAAGAAAAAGTAAGGATAATTTGCATCTTTACTAAATTGCCAGTTATTAGCATATCCAATGCCTGCATAAAATGCATATAGTAGTGGTGGAATAATTACAAATAAAACATCTTTTTTCTTATAGCAAGCATAAACACCTACTAAGAAGAAATCAATTATAGCTGCAATTGGTACTATTACATGAGTTAATACATTAGCAACATTCCAAGCACCAGAACCAAGTGTTGGTGCTAAAACAAAGCAAAATACTAAACCAGTTAATGTAATAGATATAGTTGATACTAGTTTTATGATAAACCAAATGTGATTAGCTTCTTTTTTAAATAATATAAAGCATAATCCAATTAAACATACTAAAGCTATAAGTATATTTGATTGAATAGTAAAATACATAAATACTTGAGATCCACTCATAAAATCATTTGCACTATTAAAACTAATTATTGTTCCAATAATTGCAGATATAATTACAATTAGTTTTAAGATGATTGATGATATCTTTCTTTTATTAGTCATTTATCTATTTAAATTGTCCCATTAATTTTTTTAATGTTATATATAAATTATAAGCCTCTTCTTGACTTAAATTTATATTATTAGAAATACATTTAGGAATATCTATTGCTTTATCTCTTAAAGCAAGTCCTTTTTCTGTAATTCTAATTATTAGATTTCTATCATCATTTTCATCTTTTAATCTATATACAAAACCTTTATTTTCAAGTTTTCTAAATAATGGCGTAAGTGTGCCGCTATCTAAGATTAATCTCTCACCAATATGTTTTAATGTAGCTTCACGTTCTTCCCATAAAACCATCATAGCAACGTACTGAGTATATGTTAGATTAATTTTATCTAAATGCGGCTTATAAATTCTTTGTATTTCTTTAGCACAAGCATACATAGGAAAGCATAGTTGAGTATCTAATTTTAAGCAATCATATTTATCCATTATAATCCTAAAGCTCCCTTTAAATCTTTTTCAATTTTGTTAGGTTTTGTAGTAGGTTCATATCTTTTAATTGCATTACCATCTTTATCAATTAAAAACTTAGTAAAATTCCATCTTATGTCATTTGTGCCTTTTGTATTACTCATACTTTGTAACATAGCCATAATTGGACCTCTTCCTTTGTATGGTTGAGCTTCTTTTAAATAAGTGAATAATGGTTGAGCATTTTCACCATTTACATCACCTTTTTTAAATAGAGGGAATTTAATACCAAATCTACCTGTACAGAATGTATGAATTTCTTCATCAGATTCAGGAGCTTGTTCCTTAAATTGATTACAAGGAAAATCTAAAATTTCAAAGCCCTTATCATTATATTTTTCATATAATTCTTCTAGCTCCTTATATTGTGGTGTAAATCCACAACCAGTAGCTGAATTTATAATTAGTAATACTTTTCCTTTATAAATTGATAAATCAACTTCTTCACCCTTATAGTTTAATACTTTAAAATCATATACATTCATAATATACCTCCTTTATTTTTTGAGCTACTGTCAATTAGTTGTATACAATTAATTTATACCATAAAATTCGATTGTATGCAACTAATTTGATTAAATTTCTCTAAAAAACAAAAAAGGCAATCTAAATTGCCTTAAAATAACGTTAATCTATCATCTATATATGAAGTTTGTTTTGCTTCTTTTATAATATCGTCTTTTTTACTATTTCCTATTAAAAATGCTGAATTAGGATCATGCAAGCTATTATTTTTTATAATTGTTTCATCTTTACCATTAGCATAACAATATTTACATAAATGTAAGCATGAATTATATGCGCCTATATCATTTGATAAATAGCATGAACAATATCCTTTTCTAGCTTCCATTTTATCTTTTATAATTAGATTTTTATTAATAGCAGCCTCATAATCTTCTATTCTCATACATCCATTAACATCAATTCCATAATCTTTTAACCATTTTTCTTTTGAGCATAATCTTAAACTTAAATTATACTCTTTGCATATTTTTAATAATTCTTGTGATAGTTTTATTTTATCATTATCACTAGCATCTTTTAATTCTGGTTTATTTGTGACTAACTTATCATATAAATCCAAAAATCCAAATATAACTGTATTTGTATAATTATATAATTTAGACGCAATATATCTAAATGTTTCTATATGTTTATCTACACTATATTTTTCATCAACTATAATTGGAGTATAGCGCCATACAACGCTATTTTTACCTAATCTATTCGATAAATAAATAAAGTCGTTTATAACACTATCTATACTTGGTACATTTGGTTCAATATCATTACCGTATGTTGTAATAGTAACATGCCAAAATAGGTTATAATCTTTTAAATCATCTAAATACCTAAGCATAGGATTGGGGTTTTTACTGCAAAAGCCTATTACATCAACTACACTTGGATCTAATATAAATTTAGTTACCAAATTAGGGTAATATGGATTTCTAACTAACACATAGCCTTCTTTTATTCTATTCATAAACCATTTTGAATAGAATGCAGGTATATCTGTTCTTTGTCCTGTATTAATAATCACTTTTACACCTCCTTAAAAATAAAAGACACCATACGTGTCCTTTATACACCAGCTATATCATTTCTAATTCCAGTAATATCTTTTACTACTTCTGATGCGATAATTAAACCCATTACAGGTGGTACAAACGCATTAGAGCCTGGTATATCACGTCTAACTGTACATTTTCTTGTTCCTGGTGGACAAATACAATGTTTATAGCATGATATAGACATATCTTCATAAGGTCTAATAGGGCGTTCTACTGAATAAACTACTCTTAATTTTTTGACTCCTCTTTTTTTAAGTTCATAGCGCATTACTTTAGCAAGTGGATCTACTTTTGTTTTATATAAATCATCTACTTTAAGCATTGCTGGATTTATTTTATTTCCTGCCCCCATAGCACTAATAACTGGAATATTTAATTTCTTACATTCCAATATTAAAGCTATTTTAGCTGTAACTGTATCTATTGCATCAACCACATAATCATAGCTTTTAAAATCAAATTCACTTATATTTTCTGGAAGAAAAAATGTTTTATGCATTTCAATATTAACTTTTGGATTTATATCAAGTAATCTTTCTTTCATAACATCACATTTATATTTACCTACATTTGATAATGTTGCGATTATTTGTCTATTAATATTAGTCATACATACTTTATCATCATCAATTAAAACGATACTACCGATTCCACTTCTAACTAATGCCTCGCACACATATCCACCAACTCCGCCAATACCAAAAACAGCTACTTTAGCTTCTTTTAGCTTTTCCATAGCTTCTACTCCAAATGTAAGTTGTGTTCTTGAAAATTGATTAAGCATACAAATTCCTCCAAGCATTAAATATTCTACCATATTACTAGGATTTATACCACTATTTTTTTAATGTTAGACTATTTATTAGTTTATACATATAATAATTTAAAAGAAAAAGGATTGATTATTTCTATCAATCCCATTATTTTTAGTTGGCAGTATACGCAATAACTAATACAATTTGCGTACCACCATCTCGAAAAGTGCGTACCCCTATTACATTTGCGTACCCTTCGATAGTTTTGCGTACCCCATATTTTTAATTTCTTTTTTCACATAATCTAAATCAGAATTTGATAGTATTGGAATTAGTTCTTTAATTTCTTCTATAGATTTATCCCACCATTTTAATTGCTCTAGCAATTGAATCATTTCTTCATCAAATCTAT
>JAILKD010000037.1 GCA_024694145.1 bacterium
GCATTAGTGATTAGTGGCACAGTTAAGCCAAATACTTTAGCATCTGGATGATGCTTTCTAATTAATTCAATACCAGCAGTAATGTTACCCCATTGGTCTTGTCCACCAATTTGTAGAGTTACATTTTTATTTTCATATAAATGCATGAAATCCATTGATTGTAAGATTTGATAAGAAAACTCTGTATAGCTTATACCTGTTTCAAGTCTAGCTTTAACTGTTTCTTTATTTAACATGTAATTGATATTAAAACATTTACCATAATCTCTTAAGAATGTAATCATATCAATTTTACCAATCCAGTCATAGTTATTAACCATTTCACAGTTAAATAGTTTTCTAACTTGAGCTGTAATACTTTTAGCATTACTTAATGATTTTCAAGTGATAAAAGTTGACGTTCACTTGTTCCTCTAGGGTCTCCAATTAAACCTGTAGCTCCACCGATTAATAGAATTGCTTTATGACCAGCAGCTTCTAATCTTTTAGCAGTTAAATATGGGAATAAATGTCCTATATGTAGTGAGTCACCTGTTGGGTCAGCTCCTAGATAAAATGTTACTTTTTCATTTTCAAGAACATTTAAAATTTCAGGATCTGTTGTAGCGTAAATAAGCTCTCTCCATTTTAAATCTTCAACAATATTCATAAATATACTCCTTCCAAAACAAAACGTCCATAAGGACGTATTGTCATACTAATTTTCAGTTGTTTGACGTTCAATAATTCTATGTGGTAATAATAGATTCTTATCGTCAACTGTTTCATTATTCATTAACTTTGTTAATAATTGCATTGATGCAGCACCTATATCATATACCGGAATGTCAATACTTGTCAATGCTGGAGAAGCTAAAATTGCATATTTTGTGTTTTGGAATCCTACAATTGAGATATCTTTTGGTATTTTCTTACCAAATTCTTCTCTTGCTACATTCATAAAGCTTACAGCAATAGAGTCTCTAACAGCAATAACACCATCTACTTTGTTATGAGCTAAGAAATCTTTGAAGTGTGGTCTATTGATGTATGTATCACCACTTGTTCTAAAGATATGAGCTTCAAGGTTAGCTTCTTTCATAGCTTTAACATATCCACTTTCTTTTCTATCATTAACTGCATACTTTCTAGTTGTTGATAGTAAGTAAATATCTTTTCTTCCTTCTTTGATTAATTTTTTAGTTACTTCATAACTAGCATGTTCATAATCAATTGATACACTTGGTAAATTTTCTTTATCATAAACTACATTACATAAAGTAATTGGGATTTGATTTTCTTCAATCTTTTCAATTACCTCTTCTGCATATTTACTTTCAAGTTCATCGTTTAAATAAAGTGCACCATCAACTTGTTCAGCTACAACATTCATAGCGACATCAAGTGCCTTGCTTGATTCTGTTATAGCGAATAACTTAATAGAGTATCTATATTTATTAGCGATATCAATAATACCTGAAAGCATCTGTGCAACGGATGCTCTTGTAATATCCGAAACGATAACACCAACTGTTGTTGTTTTACGGCTTGCAAGTCCACGGGCAATAGCGTTTGGGCGGTATCCTAATTCATTAATAACACGTAATACTCTATCTCTTGTTTCTTGTTTAACCTTTTCAGGGTTATTTAAAACTCTAGATACAGTAGCTAAAGAAACTTTTGCTGCTCCTGCAACATCATAAATTGTTGTGTTACTCATAAAATTACCTCCTAACACAAATATTATAACATATGTTATAATTTATGTAAATATTTTGTTTCATTTTATGAAAATTTATGAAAATTGGCGTTATATCTATGTTTTTTGCATCTTTATTTATGAAAAACGACCAAATAATTTACATATTTTTAATTTTGTTTTCATAAAAAAAGCGAAAACGAAAAGGCCAAAATAATCCATTTTAACCTTTTTTTGTAATTAAATATTTTTCTTTTGCTACCATTTTCTTTGTCTATCTCAAACGCCGTTTTAAATATAATACTTCAACTGTACACAATATTACCATTTGTTTTTATAATATAACAAATGATATAATAGGTATATAGGATGTGATATTATGAATATAAAACACTTAAAATATGCACTTGAAGTTCAAAAAACAGGATCTATTAATAAAGCTGCTGAAAACTTATATATAGATCAACCAAATCTATCTCGTGCAATTAAAGAACTAGAAACCGATTTAAATATAACTATTTTCGAGCGTTCAAGTAAAGGTATTATTGTTACAGCTGATGGTGAAAGATTACTTCAATATTCTAGAATTATATTAAAAGAATTAGATGAAATGGAAGAAATGTTTAAAGAAAAGAAAACTAATAAGCAAAGCTTCTCTATTTCAGTTCCTCGTGCCGCATATATTTCTTATGCTTTTGCTAATTTTACTAATAATATTTCTAAAGATAATCCAGCTGAAATATTTTATAATGAAACAAACTCAAGTCATACAATAGATAACTTACTATCTAGAGATTATAACTTGGGTATATTAAGATTTGCGGAAAAATATAAATCTCACTTTAAAGAAACATTTATGGATAAAAATCTTGAAAGTAGATTAGTTACTGAATTTAGTTATGTTTTAATCATGAGTAAAGATTCACCACTAGCTAAATTAGATAGAATACGTTTTGATGATTTAGCAAATTATATTGAAATAACACATGCTGACCCTTTCGTACCAAGTCTTCCTCTATCTAAGATAAAAAAAGAGGAATTACCAGATACAATTGATAAAAGAATATTTGTCTTTGAACGTGGTAGTCAGTTAGATATTTTATCAACTAATAAAAATACATATATGTGGGTAAGTCCTATTTCAGAAAATACATTAACTCAATATGGTTTAATTGAACGTAAATGTTTTGAAAATACAAAAATATATAATGATGTATTAGTATATAGAAAGAATTATCAATTAACAGATTTAGATAGATTATTTATAGAAGAATT
This sequence comes from bacterium, assembly GCA_024694145.1. Lineage (GTDB taxonomy): Bacteria > Bacillota_I > Bacilli_A > Acholeplasmatales > JAEDCM01 > RGIG10196. The sequence goes on from JAILKD010000037.1 coordinate 2,954, forward strand.
ATATAAATCAGTTAATGAATATATTAAGTAGGTGATTTTATGAACAAAAAACTAATTGAAGGAAATAATGAATTCGTTGAATTAATTAATTCAAATAAAAATTTTAAAGAATATAATGCTAATCTAATAACTAATGGACAGCACCCATATGCACTAGTCATTACATGTAGTGATTCTAGAGTTATACCTGAAGTTATATTTAATAAAACTTTAGGAGAAATATTTGTTATTAGAACCGCTGGTAATGTTATTAATGACGGTGAGCTTGCAACTATTGAATATGCTATAGAGCATTTAAAAATAAAAGAAATAATTGTTTTAGCTCATACTTACTGTGGTGCAGTACATGCTGCAGTGCATAATGAAAGTGGTAAATATATTAATAAAATATTAGATAAGATTAAAACTAATATAGGAAGTACAACAAATGAATTTGATGCCACTAAAATAAATGCTATTAAGGTTTGTGATTATATAAAAGAAAAGTTCCCTAACTATAGTGGAGAAATAATTCCTGCTGTATATGATTTATGCAGTAACAAAGTTAATTATTAGAAAGAAAAATCGCTATTTCTAGCGATTTTTTTAGTGCTTAAATTATTTTTTAACTGTTGAGCTTGTAGTTGCTACAGGTACTTTCTTTTCTACAACAGTCTTTTCTAAAATAACAGGTTGTACTTCAGTTTTCTTACCAGCTTCAATTAGTTTTCCACCTAGATATCCTGCAAGAAGTGACTTAATATCTAAGCCAGTAGCTTTTTCCAATCCATCAAAGATTTGAGTTCCATTCTTTGTGATTTCCTCATTAAGCTTTGCAGTGTTTCCTTCGCCATACATTGTAATTGAATCGATATGTGATAATGCTTCTGCCATTGGTTTTGAGTAAGCTTCTACAACCTTTGGAAGTACATCTGATTCTAGTATTAATTGTAGTGTAGCTGCTTCACCATATTGTTTCATAGCTTCAGCCTTTTTTAAGATAGCTTCAGCTTCAGCTTCACCTTTTGCCTTAATACCCATAGCTTCATCTAGTGCAGCTTGCTTTTTTGCTTCTGCTTCAATCTTTAATGCTTCTGCAGCTTTAGCTTTTGCATACATTTCTGCTTCAGCTTCGATTTTTCTCATTTCAGCTTTTTGCTCTAATTCATATTTTTCAGCTTCTGCAGCTTTTTGTCTTGAATATAAATCAGCATCTGCTTCCATTTGAATTTTATATTTTTCAGCATCAGCAACTTTATTTACTTCAGCATTTAATCTCTTTTCTTTAAGTTCTACTTCCTTATTACCTAAGTCTACTTCACGTTCTCTTTTAGCGATATTAGCATTAACTTCAGCAATATTGATTTCTGATTGACGTTTTTGTTGCTCAATAGAATAAGCAGCATCAGCAACAGCCTTAGCTGTATCTGCTTTTTGCTTTAATTCTGATTCTTTTAAAGATAATTCAGTATTTTGAGTTAAGATTTTAGTTGATGAATCAACCTTTGCTTTATTAGCAATTTCTTGTGCATTAGCTTGAGCAATTGTTACATCCTTTTCAGCTAAAGCCTTAGCAATTGCAGCTTGCTTAGCAATATTAGCAATATTTTCAGCACCTAAGTTAATAATTACATTATCATCATCATTGAAGTTTTGAATATTGAAGTTAATTAATTCAATACCTAACTTAGCCATATCAGGAATAACGTTATTTGTTACTTGAGTAGCAACGTTTTGTCTATCTCTAACTAATTCTTCAATTGATACTGTACCAATAATTTCACGTAAGTTTCCTTGTAGTACTTGTTGTACTTGTGCAGCTCTATCAGCTTCACTAATACATAATAATGATTGGAAAGCTCTCTTTAATATTTCTGGTTGATCAGAAATCTTAAGGTTTGCTACTGCATCAACAGTAATATTAACATAATCTTTTGTAGGAATTGCTTCATTTGTTTTAACATCAACTTGGAATGCTTTTAAATGTAGTTTATCCTTTCTTTGTAAGAATGGAAATCTAAATCCAGCCCTACCAATTAAAATTTTACTTTTTCCAAGACCTGAAATCATAATTGCTTCATCTGGTCCTGCTTTAGTGTATCCCATTATTATTATTAATAATACTAATACACCAACAACTGATCCTATAATAATACCAATAAGCATAATTCAAAATCCCCCTTTACTAATTTATATAATGCTTTTGAACTAATTAATTTAACAAACATATTACATTGGGCTCTCACCTTCTTTCTAAAAAAAAGACCTTTACTCATCGTAAAAGTCTCAGATTTTAAAAGATGTCCAGGTTATTAACCGTAATGGTGAACATTTTCCAATGATTTGGTTCTTACTCCCTTTTTGTTAAAGAGTATTTACTTTTTTTACCATATATATTATAACATTAATTTTCGGTAAACTCAAGTATATTTAATGCGATTAGCTATTAATATATTTATTAATTTCTCTTTGTACTCTAGCTAAATCTTTAATTAAAGCTGTAAGCTTATTATATTCTAAAGTTGAAATCTTAAATACTTCTAAAACAAATTTAATCATTTGTTCTTCTCTAGGTTGAATAACATTATCAGCATATACTAATCTCATTAATTCAATTAATATTTCTTTTCTTTGAATATTATTTGATACTGCATTTAATTCAACTATTGCTGCATCAAATGTCTTATCTGCAATTCTTTTTGATTTAATATTCATTTCATTGCAGAAATCTTCTAATAAATCAAGTTCAATTCTAGCGATAGTTCCATCTGCTTTAATAATATGAATGCAAGCATCTAAGAATGCTTTCTTTTGCTTTAAATCTAATTTTGATAAATACATAATTATTCCTCCCTACATTTTTTATTATATTTCTTTTTTTATTATAATTTTATAATAAACTATAGTTTTTTTATCATTTTTATACACTTAAACATATCCTTTTTTATAACATTATTATTTTCAATAGAATAACCTAATTTTTGATAAAAGCCTACAGCTTCAACTCTTGAATCAACACTAATTATTTTATAGTTTAATTCCTTAATCCATTTTTCAATTTCTTCAATTACTAATCTACCTATATTTTTACCTCTATATTCAGGAAGTACTACTACTCTACCAATAGATACAGTTAATTTATCTAATTCATAGAATCTAGCAGTAGCTATAGGATATGTTTTATCAAGAATTACTAAATGAAATGCATCAGTAAAATCATGATCATCAAATTCTTCTTTTAAACTTATATTATAAGCTCTATTCATTCCTTCAATTCTTACAGAAAAAGCACCAACTTTTTCATAATTTTCTTTTGCTCTTATTATTTTTAAATCCATAATCATCTCTCCACTATTTATTATAGCAAAAAAAAATAATAACTAAACATTATTATTAAGACGTTTTTCTAAATACTCAGGCAATTCTTCAAGTATTTTGTATTTAGAAATACCTACTTTAGCATTTATTCTATCTAGAGTTGTTTTTGCTGTGAATGTATCAGAATCCTTACATAATAATAAACCTATTGTCTCATTATCTCCAATAGTCTTTTCTAACTCATCTATTGCGCCTACATAAAACAAGAGTTGTCCCAAATCCTGTGGTCTAAAACTTCTATTTTTAATTTCAATTACAACATATAGATGTAGCTTTATATGATATAAAAGTAAGTCTATATAATAATTTTTATTATCAGGAGTTGTTATTTTATATTCCTTGTCAACTACTGTAAAGCCGAGACCTAATTCATGAATAAATTTTATTACATTATCTATTAATGCATTTTTAGTTGATTTTTCTGTTTTAGTATTATCTTTATTTAAAAAGTCAAAGAAGTAATTATCTTTAAATAATTCTTTTATTGAATCATCTTTTTTTACTAACATTGAAGTATCAGGTTCGATCAAATTACGTTCATAAGCTTTCTCTTTAAATTTTTGTAAGACTTGTGCTCTAGACCAACAATATTTATGAGTATTATTAATATACCATAGCATTTCTTCATGTGATTTTGATTTATGCATGATTTCAATTATGGTTCTCCAAGGAATTTGGCCACCAACTTGGTGGCTAATTTCATAATAGTTAAATTTCTCTGCAACTTGTGCCATATATTTTAAGTTGCTATAACTATATCCTTTCCCGTATTCTTTTAAATCTTCAGATAACTTTTCTACGTATTTACTACCCCAAGTTTTTCTTTTGTTTATAATAACTCCTATTTCATAATAAGTCATAATCATAGCACTATTAACAATAACCATTGCTTTATTTTGGTTTTGTCTAATAGTTTCTTTTATTTTATTTAAATCATCTATGTAATCACTATTAATTACATCATTCATTTTTATCACCTCTACT
>JAILKD010000017.1 GCA_024694145.1 bacterium
GAAACGTAAGTGAAGTCTAGTAGATCCTCCTGATTTCTTTGAGTCATAAGCTGCATAGCTTTGAGCATATAAATCAGTATGATCACCAACGATCTTACAAATGTTCTTACAAGCACCTACTGTACCATCTGAACCTAAACCGAAGAATAATAATTCTGTTGTTGACTTATCAGCAACGTCGATAGATTTCTTAATTGGAAGAGATGTGAATGTAACATCATCTGTAATACCAATAGTAAATCTAGCCTTTGGTTTCTTGCTAGCTAAGTTATCATAAACTGCTAAGATTTGTGATGGTGTAGTATCTTTACTTGCTAAACCATATCTACCACCAATTACTAGTGGAGCTTTTTCTGTTCCATAGAATAATGCTTTAACATCTAGGAATAGAGGTTCACCGATTGAACCTGGTTCAATAGTTCTATCTAATACAGCGATTCTTTCAACTGTCTTAGGCATAACTTTTAAGAAATATTTAGAAGAGAATGGTCTATATAGATGTACTTTAATTACACCAACTTTTTTACCTTTCTTTCTTAATACATCAATTGTTTCTTCAATAGCTTCAGTAACTGAACCCATAGCAACGATAATATCAGTTGCATCTTCTGCACCATAGTAAACAAATGGAGCATAGTTTCTCTTAGTTACTTTAGAAATTTCTTTCATGTAGTTAGCTACGATATCAGGTACCGCATTGTAGTATGAGTTTTGTAATTCTCTTGTTTGGAAATAAACGTCATCATTTTGAGCTGTACCACGAGTAATAGGATGTGTTGGGTTTAAAGCACCTTCTCTAAACTTTCTAACTGCATCCATATCAATTAGTTTTTCATAAACTGAATAATCCATTACTTCAACTCTTTGAACTTCATGACTTGTTCTAAATCCATCGAAGAAATGTAGGAATGGAACTGATGATTTAATTGCTGATAAGTGAGCAACACCACCTAAATCCATAACTTCTTGTACTGATCCTGATGCTAACATAGCAAAACCAGTTTGGCGGCATGCCATAACATCTTGGTGATCTCCAAATATTGCTAAGCTTTGAGCTGCTAAAGCTCTTGCTGCAACATGAACAACACCTGGTAATAATTGACCAGCAATTTTATACATATTAGGAATCTTTAATAACAAACCTTGACTGGCTGTATAAGTTGTTGTTAAAGCACCTACTTGTAATGAACCATGTACTGAACCAACTGCTCCAGCTTCACTTTGCATTTCAACTACTTTAACTGGCATTCCGAATAAGTTTTTCTTTCCTGTTGCTGCCCAAGCATCAACGAACTCTGCCATTGGTGTTGAAGGAGTAATAGGATAAATACCAGCTACTTCTGTAAATGCATAGCTTGTCCAAGCGGCTGCTTCGTTACCATCCATTGATTTAAAGACTTTTTTAGACATAAATAATCCTCCTTGTTTTTTTCGTCTATTTAATTATATAACTTTAAGTTATATTTTTCAACCTAAGAAAGCACTTTTATTTTATGAAAATAAATGTAAGAAACAAAAAGGGATTGAACCTAATCAATCCCCATATTAAATTATAGTGTTTCGCCTACTACTTTAAAATAAACCTTAAATGCAAATTCTCCCTCTGTATAGCCTTTTACATCAATACTATATTTCTCTTTCATGAAATTCTTTAAAACAGTTAAATTTGCCTCATCTAAAGAAACTATATTTTCATCAGTATAATTTGGATTTTGTATTAATGATTCAAAATCATCTGCATACATGCTTAATAACATATTTGCTTTTACGATTACATAATAATCATCCTTATAGAAATTATCTGTATCAGTTGTTTCAGTAGGATAAGTTTCTACTCCCCTTGAACTTATTAATTCGAATTCATCACCAACAAAATTCATCGGTTCAATAGTCATACTATTTGCTATTCCATAATCAGATGATTGAGGATCGTTTAAAGTAACAATACTTGATAAAATATCTATTTGCTTATCATTTTCTTCGTGTGCTAGTGCATAAGTTATGTCATCTTTTACTTTGCTAACCGCAAATACATCTTTTATAACATAATCATCAAATGGAACATTTTCTAAAGTTAAGAATCTTCCACTACCTCTAACATATTTATCTGAACCTATTCCATCTTTTGTATTATATCTAACTAAATAATCATTTAATGCTAATTCACCGTTTGGATCTTCATACATTTCAAGTCCGTTTTGTAAATCAAGATAGATATTTATTGTGCCATCATTATTAAGTGTATATAAGTATGAACCAACATTTATATAAGGTCTAGAATAACCTGTAGGATGATCAACTACTTGACTAGCTAAAATATTAGTATCTACACTAAGTGCTTTTTCATAAATTACATCACCAAAATAATCACCTGAACCTATTCTTGCTTGAATTGTCATATCAAATTTGCCATCTACTTCATGTGCATAATCTGTTAAATCAAACTCATATGTTTGCTCATTATTGTCAACCAAATCATCTCTATCAGTTATACTTTCACTAAAGAATACACATAAATATTCATTAAAATAACTTACATCTTCATCAGTAATAGTATCTTTAGATCCAAATGATCCTCTTTCTAATTGTAGATGATAGTGACCAGTAATGTAATCATAATATACGATGACATTATCAATTAAGAATTGATCTACAAACTCATATTCTTGTGAGGTTGGGTTTGTAACATTATAATTATCAGCAAAATGATATTCAAATTCTACAGTTGGAACTACATCATTTCTTTCATAATTTAATGCAAAAATGGATCTATCAAATACTATTTCTTTATTTCTATAACTAAGTTCACCATAATAATATTTATCATCTGTAAAATGCTTTACTTTACATACTATATAATTTAGTGGTTGCATGTTTTCATCTAGTTCCATCGCATCTTGACTATTAAAGAATTCATCATCAGCAATACTTACAATTACATCAGCACTTGATGCTGATTGAGCATGTATAGTTTGACTTAAATTAATGCTTAAATTAAGCTGTTTTTGCTCGATTTCTACTAAGAATGGATCAGATCTATAAGCATCTTCTGATATTGCTTTAAAATACCATGATGTGCCAACGTTAAGTAATGTATTACTATCAAATAAAGTATAATCTCCATCTATAGTTTCACTATAATAATACTTTATTCCATTATATGTTTTATCAGGAATAAACGCAGTTTTTGGATCATCTCCATATTGTAATTTACTAACATCATTAGTAAACTTAATAACACCATTTACTTTTTCTTCTCTTTCAAAGTCATTAATAGCATCAACAATTGAATCAATTTCTTCACTTGTTAATTCTTCTTTTACAGCATTAAATACTTCTTTTAAGTCATTATCATTAATAATATCTACTGTCTTTCCTACCTTATCAATTAATTTAGAAATATCTTCAGTAGATATAACCTCAGTTACATCAGTTGTATAACTCATTCTAAAGTCTTTAGTTAAAGTTGTTGAACTTAATTTTTCATTCTTAAATAATAAGATTTCTGTATTACCTTCAAGTATTGCGAAGCTTGTAGTAATCTTATTATCTTTTACTTCTACATCAAAACTTACTTGCGTTCCACGTATAGCCATTACTGAGTTAGATGAAGCTATTTCAAAACTTTCACTATCCTTTAGTTTTTCTTTAACTTCAACTATTACTCCACCTTTATCAACTAATATTCTAGTTTTTGTATTATTTTCTTTACCTGTAGCTATTAGTCTTAAAGTTGTATTTTCTTTAGCCATAACGAACTTATCATTATCAAGTTTTAAAACTGTAGATGACTTTTCTTTAACTTCTACTACATCATTATTTTTAAGCTTCATATCTTTTGATGCAGTTTGGCTTTTATTATCTCTAACTACATTAACAACTCCATCTACCTTAAATACTTTAATTGTTCTATAACTCTTATCAAGCTTTGATAAGCATAAACATAAAATTAGAACTGTTAGTCCAATTAGAATAGCTCCTCCTATTGAAGAAAATATAATTATTTTTTTCTTCATATAACTCCCCCATTTCTATTTTAAAGTAAAAAAGACTGGTATTGCCAGTCTTTTAATTTTGTAACTAATCTATTTTTTAACTACATTAGTTGCTTGAGGTCCTTTAGGTCCGTCATTAATTTCAAATTCAACAGCTTGACCTTCATCTAATGTTTTATAACCATCTGAGTTGATTTGTGAATAATGTACGAATACATCTTTTCCATCTTCAGTTGAAATAAATCCATAACCTTTTTCAGCGTTAAACCATTTAACTTTTCCTGTCATTTTGTACTACTCCTTTGCTTAATATCGAAATGAATAAATCCATCCCAATAATAATTATATATCAATTTAAATCGTTAAACAATAAAAAGTTAACATTTAGTAAAGAAAAAGAGACACTAGGTCTCTACTTCTTTATAATATGTAATTTCATTTTTCTCTTGTGAATCATTATTAATTGTGGAATATGATAAATAGGAATTAGTAATAATATTACCCATAATGGGTGCCATAAATCCAAGAAATATCCACAAAGAATATATATTATTAAAACAATTGGATATAAGTCAAAGAACCAAAAATATTTATAAGATATCATTCTTGAAATATTAAAATAAGTAATTATCGATAAGAATAATACCCACCATGGATGCCATAAGTCAAATACCATTCCTATAACTAAATAAATAATTAATATTGCATTTGCATACACAATAAATGTAAACTTCCTAGATGCTATTGAAAAGCATATTAGATAATACAAAGGAATTGTTAAGAATATAATCCATCCTGGACTCCATAAATCACAAATAAAACCAAGTAATGCATATACTCCAATAACTATACATGGATAATTAAATAGAGCAAGGCTATGTCTAAAAATTGATGAGCCTAAACTATAATAAACTGGAATTGTTAAGAATATTGCCCATGCAGGATGCCAATAATCAGAAACTAAACCAATTATCAAAAATATAGCTAATGCAATAATTGGATATGGAATTCTATTCCAGATAACTAAACCTTTAGGTGTACTATTTTTGAATTTTTGCATTTCTAAAACGTAGTTAGGAATGTTACATTCTTCTTCATATAGCTCTTTTAGATCGATTAATACTTGTTCATCAATTTCGCCAGTTTTTTCCCAATTTTCTACATCAGTAGTATTAACATTTAGAATTTCAGCTAATTCTTCAACTGAATAATTACCTCTATACTTTATTAATTCATTTTGATCCATAAGACATTACAGATTTACTGTACTTCCTCCCTTACATCAATTAATCTATCATCACTATAGTTATAATGATATTTATTACCATCATAATCAACAAATTCAAATTCACCGCATTTTTTTCCTTTAACAAATTCACCAGTATAAACACCTTTCCCTAAAACGTTTAATGAGCCTTTACCAGTTAATTCATCATTTTCAAAAAATCCTTTATATATGCCGTTATTCTTAAGTATCAGGATTCCATTTTTAAACTCTTCTGATATATCTCCAATGAATGTGTCAAATAAGCTATTATCATTATAGTGATAAATTCCTTTAATAAGATTAGAGTATTTATCAATCATACCAAAATATCTATAATTCTCATTTTCTATTATACGATATACCATATGTGTATTTAATTCTGATGTAAGTTTTATTTGGCCATGTATTAAAGTATAACCATTTTTATATTCTACTTTAATACCATAACTTCTATTACCAGCTTCCATCATTACACCAAAGCCATCCTCTTTGTCATCTTTGAAATTACCTGTATAAATATTACCATTAGTATAATATACAGTTCCACTTCCATTAGCTAAATTGTTTTTGAATTCACCAATATAAATTTCTCCATCACTATATTCCATATAGCCTATTCCATTAGCTAAATTAGATGTAAACATTCCTTCAAAATATTTTCCATCCTCAAAAATGATTTTACCAAAACCATCTTTATTGCCCATATTAAATGAGCCAATGTATTTATATTTTCTATTTTTATCAATCAATGTGCCATATAAATCAAATAAGCCATTTCTAAAATAACCTTCATATTTTATATTGTCTGTTTCATAAATACCATATCCATGAGGAAGGTCATTTAACAGTTCGCCACTATAAGTTGCACCATTAATGAGTGTTTTATTTTTTTCTTCCATAAAAACTCTCCTTACACATTATATCACAAAAATAAGTTAAAACTAGAAAATATCTTCATAATATGTATCTAGATACCCTTTTTTTATTAATCTTTTTACTTTTTTATCTAATATATGTTTCCACATTTTATTAAACCATTTTCTTTTACCAAATAGTTTAATTAAAATAGGCGCATTAAAATAATAAAATTTAATAAATAATCTACCAAAAACATTTCTTCTAAGTTTCTTATCTCTATAGCGTCTAAGTACAAATAATTCTTTAGTATCATAACTATTATATACACATGTAGCTATATAGCATTTTTGCTTTTTAGGTATAGCAAACTTATCTTTATAAACCGGTTCATTAACTGTCTTTGAATCTAAAAAAGCACAAGGACTTATTTTACAAGTTGTTGGGGCATTAACCTTATCTAGCATACTGCATTCTCTAAATGCCCAGTCATCAAGGCGCACTATCTCATCATGTAATATAACTGTTTGAAGTCTAATACAACTATAAAAACATCCCCTTGGTATTACTTTTATATTCTTAGGTATAACTATTGCTGGTAGTTCTCTACAATTTCTAAAAGCATACATATCAAGTGTTTTAAGAGTTTCAGGTAAGTTTATTTCAATTAATTTAATACAGTTTTCAAATGCACTTTCACCTATTTTTTTAAGTCCGTTAGATAAAGTAATACGTTCTAAGTGACTACAATTTTTAAATAAATTCATTTCTATATTTGTAATTGATGAAGGGATAGTTATTTGAAATAAACTAATACATTCTTCAAAAGCTCCAGCCATTATTTCTTCTATTGATTCAGGTATTATTAATTCTTCTAGACTTTGACAATATGAAAAAGCCTGATATCCTATTACTTTAAGATTTTTAGGTAATACTATTCTATAAATATTCTTACATTCAAAAAAAGTCTTTGTAAGGATATTTTCTATACTTGTATTACTTAAATCAATACTTCTAAGTTCAGGGTGATTTCTAAATATTAAGGGTTTTATTTCTTTTACTTCGCTAGGTAATTCTATATATTCGCTATTACCAGTATAGTTAATAAGTACACCATCTTTTATCTCAAACATATAGACGCCCCCTTTATTCTATTATATCAAAAAAAAGAGACTAATTTTAGTCTCTATTTTAAATATGCATAAGCCTTCTTTAAGATTTCCTTATCAGAATCATTAGTTATAGTCTTAAGAGATTCTTCATAACTTAACCATAAAGCTTCAATTATTTCATGTTCTTGAACCTTTAGATCAAATGATGTTGGTGTAGCTATAAAATATATAACATCCTTTATAGAACCTAGACGTGGTGAATAAGTATTAATCTCTCTAAATCCAGTATCTAGTTTAACATCTAAGTTTGTTTCTTCTTTAATTTCTCTTAAAGCTGTTTCTACTTCTGTTTCATTATTTTCTACGTGACCTTTAGTGAAAGAGAAATGACCTTGTTTATGTTTAGAAATTAAGAATCTTAATCCACCATTTTCATACTTGTAGATAATTGCTCCGCAAGATTTTTCTTTAACTGGATTAATTTCAATCTTCTTTAATATATCATGTCTAATAATCTTTCCACTAGTTGTCTTTGGTAATTCTTTTGCATAAACTATTGCTCTTGGATATTTATAAGGTGCAGTATTAACCTTAACATAATTTTGAAGTTCCTTTGTTAATTCATAGCTTGGACTATATCCTTCAGCCAAATGAATTACTGCACATATAATTTGACCACGAATTGGGTCAGGTAAGCCAATTATTGCACTTTCAGTAACTGCTGGATGAGTGTTTAAAACACTTTCTATTTCAAATGGCCCGATACGATATCCACTTGATTTAATCATATCATCATTTCTACTTACATACCAGAAATATCCATCATTATCCATATATGCAATATCACCTGTATGATATATTCCATTTTCATCAAGTGAATTAATTCTTTCATCGTTTAAAACATAGTGATCAAGTAATCCTAAACAGTTTTTAGCATTAAGAATTACTACTTCTCCTGGTTCATTAACTTTAGAGAATGTTCCATCTGATTTTAATAATCTAATATCATAAAGTGGACTTGGTCTACCCATACTTGCTGGTTTAACATCTAAATATTTAAATGTACAAGTAAATGGTGTTGATTCACTTTGACCGAATCCTTCAAAAATATATTTACCTGTTAAATAGAAGAATTCTTTATTGATTTCACCACTTAATGGTTCACCTGCAGTAGAAAAATGCTTGATATCTTTAACATCTTCACTTTCTAAGCCATCAGTTAAAATTAATCTATACATTGTTGGTGGAACACACATACTTGTTGGTTTATATTTTTTAAGCATTTTTCTAAATCTATAAGCATCAAATCTAATAGGGTCATAACCTAAAATTGCTGAACCGCAAATCCATTGACCATAAATATTACCCCATCCAAACTTAGCCCAACCTGAGTCAGCTTGAGTAATATGAAGTCCATTATTTTCAACAGCTTGCATATATTTTGCAGTTATAATATGACCTAGTGGATATTTTCTACAATGAACAGCCATTTTAGGATATCCTGATGTACCACTAGTAAAATAAATAATAAACTCATCTTCATTAGTTAGTCCGCTATATCCTTCATATGGAGCGCAATTCATATATTCACTATTAAAGTCATGACCAATTGATTGTGGTCTATCAGATACAATAATTACATTCTTTAATTCTTCTGCATCTTCTTTTATACCATCAATTTGTTTTAAAACAAATGAATCATCAATTGCGATTAATGCCTTTACATGGGCATTTTTTAATCTATATAAAATATCTTTTTTTGTTAATTGAATACTTGCTGGAACTACTACAGCACCAATTCTATGAAGTGCTACAGCAATAATCCAATATTCAGCTCTTCTACGTAATAATGTTAATACTCTATCTCCTTTTTTAATGCCTAAGTCAATAAAGTATTGTGCAGCTTTTTTAGATAAATAAGATATATCAGCAAATGTATAACGACGTTCTTCGTTAAAATCATTACAATATAATAAAGCTAATTTATCTGGTTCTAATTCAGCCCACTTATCAACAATGTCTCTAGCAAAATCAAAATTTTCAGGAATATTGATTTTAAGATTTTGCTTAAAGTCATCGTAATTGTCAAATTCAATTTTGTTTAGATATTTTTCTAATAGTTCCATATTTCCTCCTTCTGGCACTACATGTTGGAAAATAAAAAAAGTCATTCCCTATTTTTAGGACGAATGACTCGTGATACCACCTAAATTCATAAGAAAGTGTTACTTCCTTACCTTATCCAACACAATATTATGCCGCTCCCCCATTATACGGCGGGAAAATTATTCCGTCAGAGACTACTAAGATTTATCTGTTCATTCTGCCGCTCCAAGACTACCTTCAATAAAACTTACTAGATTGCTTACACCAATACAATCCTCTCTATAAGCAGTAATTTATTTACTCCTTCTTTTCATAGCGTTTGATTAAATTTTGCTACATTGTGTATTTTAGCATAATTATTTTTACTTGTAAATAGTTTTTTTACTATTTATAATAACTCTTTAAAACTATATATATACTTATTAGTATATTTTTTAATATTTTCGTTATTTGAATCATTTACTCCAACTACATAAAAGCTAGCACTTTTTGCACTTTTACATCCCTTGGCTATATCTTCAAAAACCATACATTCATTAGGTTTTACACCTAATTTTTCTGCAACAAATAAATATATATCAGGTGAATCTTTTCCATTTTTCATAGTCGATAGGCTTCTATGATCATCAAATATATCAAATATTCCATTCCTTTTTAGACATGGTTCATATAAAAAAGAATCAAGTGCTGTAGCTATTCCAAGCTTTACTCCTTCGCTTTTTAGTTTAAGTAAATACTCTTTAACATATGGCTTAATTAAGACATTTTCTTCGTATTCTTTTTTTGCAATACTATTCCATAAATCAACTAATTCATTAACTTCATAATTAAAATTAAATCTTTTAATAGTATATCTTGCAATATCAAAAATATTCATTGCACTTATATTTTCTAAATAGTCAGATGGGACACTCATTTCATGCATACCAAAGAATTTAGAATCTACCATCTTCCATATGTTAGAACTATCTAAAATTGTTCCATCTAAATCAAATATTGCCCCTTTAAATTTCATAATTACCACCATAAAAATTATATAAAAAAATGGTAGAAAAATCTACCATTTATTCTATTTTAAAAGTTTGTTTAATTTTTGCTTTTTCTTCATACATATTTTGATCAGCTCTACTGAATACAACATCAAAGTTATCTCCAGATTGCCAAATAGACATACCTAAAGCCATAGAGTATCTATCCCATGCTTTTTTTTCTGTATCATGCATAATAGCATCAAATATATCTCTAGCAACTTTAATTAAATGATCTCTATTTGCATAGTCTCTACCTTGTAACAATACAACAAATTCATCTCCACCAACACGATAAATTGATGAATGTGAATAAGTATCACAAATAATCTTACAAGCACCTTTTATAAATTCATCACCTTTATCATGACCATATATGTCATTAATTGCTTTAAGTGAATTTATATCAGCCATAACTATACCAAATTCAATAGTGCCATTTTCTTTTAATTCTTTTTCAAGAAGCATCTTCTTTTCTTCATATGCATTCTTATTCTTAACATGAGTTAATCCATCTTTATAAGCAATGGCATTCATTTCACTAACATGTTCTTTTAAACCTTTTGTTTCTCTTTCAGCTTCTGCAATACTTATTACATAATCCCTCATATCATTAGATAGTTTTGCATAAGCATTAGCTAAAGACTCTACTTCATTTTCAGTATGTATCTCTGGTGGTATATATTGTAATTCATCAGGATCACGTTTGCCAGATGAAGTTTCAGCAAATTGTGTAACATAGTTTTCTAACTTTTTAAGTGGAGTTGTAACATTCTTTCTCATCCACAAAATTGCAAGTGCAATAAATATAAAACCTGCATCAACTATGAAGAAAATATTAATAAAAATATTTCTATAAATTGATGAGTTTATTTCAGCAATATCTACATCAGCACATAAAAGCGCAAAATGTTTACCAGTCGAATCAATTAGAGGTCTAGCTAATGTATAATCAACACCCCATATAGATTTATTAGTGATATAAGTGTCTTTGCTGCCTTCTTGAATTTCCCTAAATTTAGCAGCTTCTTTCATTGAATACCAGTCTTCTTCACCATCACCTAAATCCAATACCATTTCTGGATGATTTTCTATTTCGTCTTGTGTATTACCACAACATACTTCATAAATTTGTACTGGGTCACTAACATCTGCTACTTTCATTATATAAACGTAATGAACATCATCATATCCATCTACTAAATCATTAAGGAATTTTTGTAATTCTTCATATTTTTCTGATTTTTCAAAAGTATCAGCACATTTAGATAAATCATCATGATCAATATGTCGTTCAACATAATTGACCATACTTAGCAATTGCATCTCATATCTCTTATACATATTTCTTGTATAAACTAAATAAAGCAAGATAGAAGAAATTATGCACAATAATCCAATAAAGATTGCACAAATTATTACTATACTTCTATTTAAAGGTTTTCTAACTTTTGTTGCCATAGAATTACTCCTTCCTAAAAAATTTATATAACCATACACTATATATTATAGCACCATACATTATATATTATAGCATATATATAATATAAAGGTAAATTTTTAATGCGTTTTTAAATTTTTTTAATATTGCCCCATTAAAAAACAAAAAATGCCTAAAATTAGGCATTTTCTTTTTCTACATCATCTTTAGTTTCAATCTTTGCTGCTTCAACTTTTGGTTCTACAGGGTTTTCTTGCTTCTTATAATTACCAATATACTTTTCAACTACTGGGAAGAAGAAACCACCAACTGAGTTACCTAAAGTTATAACTAACAAGCATAAAATTGACTTACCAAAATTAGTATATAATCTACCACTTATACACCAATAATACATATCCGCAATACTATGCTCTGTACCACAAACTATAAAACATGTTACACCAAAAATTAGTGATAAATATTTACCCATTTGATATTTACTCTTTGCATATCCATTAACAGCAATAAAGATAAATACATCACATAATACACCTAAGAAGAATAAGCTTAATAGTCTTAATGCAAAGTTGCCATTATAATCACTCATCTTTGTATCAACCATTGCTGCAGCAACTGGTTGAATTGCATCATTAATTGAAGTACATCTTTCAATAAATGCAATTAACATAGTTCCAAGTAAATTACCAACCCAAACAACTAGCAAGAATACTAAGTACTTAGCTTTATTATCAAAGACATAACAAACCTTGCCAGTAAATAGGTTATATCCTCTTTCACAAATAGTAAATAAACCAATTGTAAAGAATAACGCTGCAACAACTATTCCAGCACTGTTTTTACAGCTAAGTAAGAATGTACCACCAAGACCAATACAAAATCCTGCTAAGATTCCATAAACTAATTCTTTTAACCACTTTCTCTTATCCATTTTTATATATCTCCTTTATAAAAAATACACTTTCATTATACTAAATATAATAACTAATGTAAATAAAAAAAGGAATATAAATATTCCTATTTTGATTTCTTTTTTGAACTACTTCCAAAGTTAAAAGAAATGCCTGTCACTTTACCATTCTTTAGTCGAGTTGAAACATTACCTGTTTTAACTGTATTAGTTGTTGTAACCTTCCCTTTTTTATTAACTGAAACTGTTGTTCTAACACTATTTTTTGAATCTCCTTGCTTTGTTGAAACACTTGCTCCATTAGTACCTACAGATACTCTTGCCATAAATATCACTCCTTCTAATTCCATTATACTATTTATTTTTTAGTTTTTAAATTAATAATTGCTTCACCATTATTATTTGGCACTTCAAATATAGATAACACTTTATTACTATCAAAATGTTTAATATTAGTAAAATAGTTTTTTAAAACATTACCATTATTAAAACCATATATTATTCTAATTTGACTTAAACCAATTTTAATAGCTTTATCTATTTCTTCATTTACTATTTTCTTTGATTCATTTAATGTTTTACCATGTAGATCAATAATCATATATACTCCTAAATTAATGCTTTAACTAATATTATTACTCCTATAACAATAAGAATAATACCACCTATGATAGTTGTTTTACTTGTAAATCTATCTCCTATTTTCTTTCCAATGATAACGCCTAAAACACAGATGATAAACGTTAATACTCCAATTATAATACAACTAATAATAGATTCTAAAAATGAATAATTTTCTATTGCAAAACCAACAGATAAAGCATCTATTGATGTTGCTATTCCTTGTAATAATAATATAGGAAATGATGTGATTACTGCATCTTCATCTTTTTTAAGCACGCCTTCTATAATCATTTTAGTTCCTATTATTAATAATAATGCAAATCCAATAAAAGGAGCCGCTTTAGCAAAAGCATCAAATTTTTCAGCTAATTCAAAAACACAAATATAACCTACTAATGGCATTAAAAATTGAAATATTGCAAATGCCAAAGGCATTAAGACTTGTTTTCTTTTAGCCATATTTGGCTCATTTAAGCCATTAACAACACTTACGCTAAATGCATCCATTGCAAGAGCAACGCCCAAGGCAATCGCTGTTAAAACAAACATATTAGCACTTCTCTTCCTTTATTATTCCATCAAGTATAAGTTTTTCTTCATCAGATAATTTGTGATTTTCTAATAAATCAGGGCGTCTTAAATAAGTACGTCTTAAAGACTCTTTCAATTTATATTTTTCTATTTCTTTATGATTACCATTACATAAAACCTCAGGTACTTCAAGACCGTTATAATTTCTAGGCTTAGTATATTGTGGATGTTCTAGCATCCAGTTAGAATATGAATCATATTCATGAGAATCATCTTCTATTACTCCATCAAGAAGTCTAACAATACTATCAGTAATAGCCATTGCTGGAATCTCTCCACCAGTCAAAACATAATCGCCTATAGATAGTTCTAAATCAACAATACTTCTTATTCTCTCATCAAAGCCTTCATAGTGACCACATAAAAGAATCAAATGGTTTTTAAGAGTTAATTCTTTAGCTATACTCTGCTTAAATTGACACCCTTGTGGAGTCATCATAATAACCATAGAATCACTTGTTCTAATCGAATTAATGCAATCAAAAACGGGTTGACACATCAAAATCATTCCAGCGCCACCACCAAATGGTGTATCATCAACATGTCCATGCTTTTCTTTTGTAAAATCTCTTAAATTTATTGTGTTTATTTCTACTTTATTTTCTTTAATTGCTCTACCTATAATAGATTCATTTAAAAACCCTGTAAACATATTAGGAAATAAAGTAATAATATCTATTTTCATACTAACCCCTCAATTTCATGGATAATTATATCATCACTAACGCTTATAACAAATTCCTTTCTAAATGGAATTAAAACAAGTTTTTTATTTTCTTTTTCTACCTCAAGCATATAATTTGCTGGATATTCTGATACGTATTTAACAATACCTATATAATTTTTAGCTTCATTATATACTTTTTTACCTATTAAATCTTTAACATAATATTCATCTTCGTTTAAATCTTCTAAATCAGATTCTTTAATATATAGACTTTTGTTTTTATATGGAAGTATTAAGTTAATATCTTCATAATCATAAAAAATGCAGTAATCAAACGATTCATCTTTTCTATGTTTTTTTACTTTTACTAATATTTTATCATCACCTAGATATAAAATGTTTTCTTCTTTAAATCTATTAAATGATGTAAAACTTTTTATTTTTACCTCACCCTTTAAGGCATGTGTATTAACTATTTTCCCAACTTCAATATAGTCCATATAATCACCTCATAACTAAATAATGGCTTAATAAAGCGATATTAAGCCAAATTTTAATTTATTTATTTAAAAGTTCAATGTCTGCAAGTAATTCCCTAATCTTTTCATCAATATCAGTATTGAATTGGCAAGTACCAACAGCTTTGTGTCCTCCACCGCCATACTTTAACATTAATGAACCTACATTTAGATCACAAGTTCTATTAAGTATAGAATAACCTACAGCACAACTGCATCCTTCTCCACCTTTACCAGATACAATCCAAACTGATAAATTACATTGTGGATATAAACTATAAATCATAAATCTATTACCAGTATAAATAGTTGATACTCTTCTTAAGTCAGTAACAATTGTTTTACCTCTAACTTCAGTATACTTTTTAACCATTTCGATAAATAGTTCTGTTTGTTCATTATAAACCTTAATACGTTCAACTACATCAGGTAAATTTAAGATTTCATCAATTGTTCTAGTTGCACACCAAGTAATCATATTACTCATTAATTGGTAGTTACTAATTGTAAAATCTCTAAATCTTCCAAGACCAGTTCTTGGGTCCATAATAAATCCTAGTAATACATACCCTTTTGGATTTCTAATATCATCAATTGTTAGATCAGCGCTATCTACTTTATCAACAGCTTTAACAAATTCTTCTAGTCCTTTAAATGTTTTTTCTCCACCATAGTATTCGTAAATAACTCTAGCGCAAGATGGTCTAATTTCACTTCTTCCTTTATAAAAACCTTCATAAGCATAACGCTCTTTTTCTGATAGATGATGATCAAACCATAAGCCACATCCACGAACAAAAGGAACGTTAGCTAAACAGTCATTCTCATTTACTTCTATCAAGCCATCTTGAAGATCCTTTGGATGAACAAATTTATAATCATCAATAATACCTACTTTATTTAATAAAACGGCACATGCTAGTCCATCAAAGTCACTTCTTGTAATTAATCTCATAAATATCACTCCTATTCCTACAATATAATTTTAACAAATTATATATTTATTTTCAATTAGTTAGTTTTTGTTTCAGCTATTACACAGAATAAAACCAAGTTTTTATCACTATTGTTTTCAATAATATGGCATGCTTTATTAGGACAATATATAACATTCCCTTTTTCTACTTTTTCTTTAACACCATCAACTATAGATGTAGCAACACCACTTAAAACATAAGCTACTTCTAAATTAGATATATGTTGATGTAATCCGATAGATGAGCCCTTTTTTATAGTTATCTTACATATTTTAACTAGCTCATCATTATACATATATCTTGTAATATATCCTTCACCATTATTAAATTTTTCAATTTTTTCTTTTTTTAAATTTTTAAAATCTATCATTTTATTATCCCCCTATTATGCCTTAGTTAAAAATCTTATTGTACTATATATGTTTTCTTCAAATGAATATTGAGTAAATAATGTATATTTTTCTTCCTCACCAAAACTATATTTATTCATCTCAAAACTAATATCATAATTTATTGATGAATTATCATCATCCCTTACTGCCCCTGAAGAGCATGATCCATAAAGATGACCTGTAATTATTTGTGATGAAATCTTACCTGTAAATGTTCCGGTTGACCACATACCTTCAGTAACAGTTAATGTATATGAAAAATCTTCATTAAGCTTAAAAGTCATTGTAGCTAACTTCTCACCATCTTTTAGCCATGATTCTAAATAGTTATTTTCACCATACCAATTTCCAAATGTTTGTTCATTTGTAAAATATAATGTTAATACATGCATACCTCCATTTGCTTTATCATCTTCTGATAAATCTTTTGGTTCTTCTTTTAATTTTGCATATATTACTGCTGTACAAAGTTTCTTTCTTAAAACTGTTCCATCATTATTAATTTTAATATTTTCATCTTCATTTTTATATTCAGTTTGTGAATATGATTCATAAATGTAATACAACACGTCATCATAAGTTGTAGTACCTATTTTTTTATTGTTATAGCCTGATCTTCTATCTCCAACTTTAAATATTGTTTTTAAATCAAAGCTTGATTCACTAGTATATGCTATATGACTTACTTCAGATATACCCATATAATCAAAATATAATTCGTCTTTATCTTCTTTTTTATTTTTACTACATCCTGTAAAAAAAATAGTTAGAAATAAAAAGCTAAATAAAATAAATGCTTTTTTCAATGTATCACATCCTTATAATTATTATACTATAATTTATGATATCACTTACCATAATAATTCTATAATTTCAGCAATACTTTTTCCTTTAATTTGTTCTCTTAAATATAATAATTCCTCAGTTATCATTTTATCTAGTGCTCTCATACCTAGACGTTCAACTGGTGCTTTATCATCTGTTAAAATTTTATTGTTTTTTTCTACATCAACTAAATTACGGCTAACTGTTCTCATCATACTTTGCAATTCAGGTCTATCAATCTTTATCATATTATTATCTAGTTTTTCTCTTAAATCTATATCACTAGCAAATAATTCTTGATTTGTTGATGATGTTTCACAAGTATAAACGTTATTAAACACTTCTTTTACTGTTCCTTTTAAATAATCATTGATTGATCCTTCCTCATTATCAAACATATTCATATTTAAAACCATATTACCATTATCATTTAAGTGTTCTTTTACTTCTTTGAAGAATTCTATACTAGACATTTGAAATGGAACAGATATGTCCCTATAAGCATCTACCATTATTAAATCATATTTCTTTTTTGTATTATTTAAAAATGCTCTACCATCTTCAACATACACATTTACACTTTTAGGTAAATCAAAATAATCCTTAGCAAGTTTCACAATTTTTCCATCGATTTCTACACCATCAATATTTAAATTTTCTTCTCCAAAAAAATCAATACACTGATAAGCATATGTTCCTGTACCCAAACCTAATATTAATACATCTATTTTTTTATCATAAACATCAGCCATTATGGCGCTTGCCATTGCATAATCATAATAATATCCTGTTAAGCCCTTTTCCTTCATCTTTACAGACTGAACACCAAATAATACATTTGTTGAAAATATTATTTCTGTATCATTATCTTCTACTCTTAAATAATTATATTGGCTTTCACCTTCATACATTATAGCGTTATTCCAAAATGCTACTTTTATTTGTGTAGAAAAAATACCTAAACCTATTGCAATAACACCTATTATTGTAGTTCTAACTATGTATTTATGCCTTAAAGCTAAATAAATAAAACAAATTATATATAAAATAATACTAAAAATTAAGAATGTTGCTGCAGTACCTATAAACGGAATTGTTAAAAATGTAGGAATAAATGTGCCTATAATTGATCCAATTGTATTGAATGCTTCAATTTTACCTATAACATTACCGTTAGAATCTAAGTTCTTAGTAGCAAATTTAACTATATTAGGTGTAACCATACCAAGCACTAATAACGGAAATACAAATACTACTAAACAACTAAGCAAAGACGCCCATATTAAATAACCATGAGTAATAAAACTGGCTAAGCCTATAGCAATTCCAGCTATTATAAATTTACCAACCAAGGGGATTAATATAATCCACGTAGCTGCAATAAAGAGCATAATAAAAAGCTTATCAGGCTTTTGATACTTGTCAGCCATCTTACCACCTATTATATTTCCTATAGCCATAGCAATCATAATTACACCTATTACTATAGTCCATATTATTTGCGATGATGAAAAATAAGGTGATAATAATCGTTGAGCCCCAAGTTCAATAGCCATTACTGACATTCCTGAAAAGAAACCAGTAAAATAAAAAAGCCATTCTTTTTTTACATATTCTTTGATTTTAGTAAAAACCGACATATAATAATCAACTCCCAAAGTTGATTATAACAAAAAAAATATGAATAAAAAAGTATACCGTTTAAGGTTAGTTAATATGTTTTTTTAAAACTCTTCAATTAAGTCAATATCTATTATTTTTGTCTCATTACAAAAATATGGTCTTGTAGTTAAAATGCCATTATTATATTCTATAATTCTTGGAATAGATAAAACTCCATTATATTCTTTATTTGTTTTATAGTTATCATTAAAAATCCAGCCTA
>JAILKD010000046.1 GCA_024694145.1 bacterium
TAAAGAAGGCATATCTTTCAAAGTAATTACATATATTATTTAGCTTATAACTCATATTTCGTAAAATAGCGTAAATAAGCGAATAATCATTTCTTTTATATTCCATAATTCCTAATCTTGTTGTCTGTTTATTTAGTTTAGTTTTCTTAGATTCATATCTTTTAATTAGACGGTTAGAAAGCTTATATAATAGTTTAAATGGAGCATAATACATTAGTAACAAAAATGGATATTTCTTCTTTCGCTTTTCTATATGTATAAAATATTCTGCATTACCTCTAATACGTAGTGGAACTTGATCTTTTAGTTGGTAATCACAGAATATTTTTGTATGTCTTTTTAAATCATGACTAACTGTAGAAAAGAATGTTGCGGCTCCATCAGCACCTACTGCTTTCATATCATCATGAGAATTATATTCCTTATCAAATTCTGATAGAGATATAACTATATATTCTTCTAATGGATAAATATCCGCTTTTATATTTTTTCTCATATAATCAAAATTAAAAATTTTAGAGTATTCATTTTGGTATGGTGAATATATGGCATAATTCGAAATAAGATATGTTCCTCTACTTTTTAGTTTAGATAAGATATCTGTGTATTCTTTATGTTCAGGATATTTATCAGGGTTAATTCTAATCTCTGCAAAATTTATATATTTATGTTTTATTTCATAATCTAATAATTGGTCTTCTAAATCATCAATATAGTTCTCTTCACTTGCGAGTGATAAGCTAACATTTAAAAGTGTTTTACCAGTTCCTGGAGCACCATTAATAAACGTAGTTTGTGTTAGTTCATCTTTTGCAAAATCTTTTAGCTTTTGATGATTCTTTTTTAGTCTAAGTTTTGCTCTTAGGATTGCATCAAAGTATAAGAAAACAATAATAAATATAATCCATACGAATGATGGAATATTAATAATAACTGGATATAATACTACTGCAAGATACTTAATAAAGCTTATAATTACTACTTGTGATTCAAGATTAAATACATGATAAAAATAACTAACAATAAATAATAAAAGTTCTATTAAAAACTTATATAAGAAGCCTGTGGATATACTTATTAATAATATTAAGAAAAATATATTTCTTTTGTTCTTCTTAATTAGTCCTATAAGCTTTTTAAATAGGCTAAATATTCGTTTTTTCGCTTTATCAAGGCATTTACACGCCTTTATATAAATAAGGGCAAATTTCGAGTATTTTATTTTTTCGCACTTGCCATCTAACGTATTCTTTATTAAAAACATACCTAGTATTACTGCGTTTAAGCCTATGTTTAGTGCAATCATTAAGAATGTATATAAGCCATTAAAGAATGCAGATAGGAATGTTTTAAAGTTGGTTTGAATATTGAAGTTTTTAAAGAATGTAATAAAAGCATTTAGTTTGGTTTTAATACCTTCTTCTATATTGGAATATATTCCTTGTTTTTTAGATATATAGTTTTCAAAATAGTTTTTTAGATTTGTTATATCTTTTAAATCAAATAGTCGTTTGGTGGAATTAATATAATTATTAATATTAAATATTAGTAGTGTGACAAGAGCTGCCACAACTACTAATGCTAATATAATTTTTATTAACTTCTTATAAGACGCCATGTCTTTCTAAATATTTTGAATATAAATATAAGAATAAATCCACCAAGTATTGTTGAAATAATAATTACTGGAACTTTTAGGGCATTATTGTTTTTTAATTCCCATAAGAATGAATCAAGATCAGACATATTATTATCATCATATGGTAATTTAATATCTAAAACTGTATCATCACCTATTTCAATAGGATTATTTGTTGATACTACTCTTAGGGCACAAGAATATTTATTACCGTTACCTGCGATATAGTAATCTGTATCATATACTTCTCCTACATAATTTAGATCAATATCTAATTTAAAATCAGGTAATACGATTGCTCTATATCTTGTTTTAAATGCTTCTACAAACATTTCATATGGAGTAACGTTAGATTTAATTGTGCCATATTTAACCAATAGTGTTCCACGTTCAATGCTATATGTTGTTGCATAAGCATATTCGCCGTATTGTGAATCAACTACATAATATCTTGTGTTTTGATTAACTGTATAGCCATTTGGATCAGTTATATTCCATACTATTCTATAGTTGTCTTTTACTTCATAATCTATTCTAAAACCTTCATTGTGTGAGTTACCGTTGTAGTAGCACATATATGGTTTTAATTGTTGGATAGCTTTATGAATATCTATGTTTTTTGTGATTACTAAGGTTGTAGCAACTTGGTATCCATTTATTCTATCTCCATCAGAGAATTCCATTTCATCGTATGGACTAATAAATCTCATAGGTTCGCTATTATTTGTAGTTTTAGTTTTATGATTATTTATTAGAAAAGGTAGAGATAGAGTTGTGATAAATAATGCGATTATTATTAAATATTTCTTCAT
>JAILKD010000076.1 GCA_024694145.1 bacterium
CAACAACAGGAACGTTAAATATTTTTTGTGATTGATATCTATCAAGTGGATGGTTAAAGAATTTATAATTATTATTGTTTTTCTTTATTAATTCTACTGCATAACTATTAGCATCGTTAATAGCTTTATATAATTTAAACATAAAGTTAATATTCTTCAAATTAATAGCTTCATCAAGTAAATCAATATAAGTTATTTGATAAAAGCCTTTAACATGCCTATTATCATTTGGCATATATTTAAATTCATCTGTATCAATATTTCTTTTATGCATAGATAGAATTAAATTAATTTCATTTTCATTTACTCTATTATCGCTTATAATTGCGTTTAAAGCGCGTTTTGGCCATTTTTTAATAGCTGCTATATCATTTATACCTATTTGTGGTAACATGCTTAAATTGTTAGTTATTGTAGCTAAATAAATTAAATCAGATTCATAATCTTTTATATCTTTATTATTTATGGCATATTTTAATAAATTATTATTAACTAGATGGCTAAATATTTTAACTGATTCATTTTTAATAACATAATCAATTAAAGAATTATTCTTTTTATCAACGCCTTTAATAACATTTTCATCAAGCAAACTAACATCATCAGTTTTACTTACTTTATTTAATATTTGATCATAGTTTTTATGAGTATCAACAATACCACTAGTTAAATAATCAACACTAACATTAAAAATACTTGCGATTTTTGGTAGCAGCATTATATTTGGAAATGCCTTACCTTCTTCCCAAACTTTAATATCATTAGCACTGCATGATAAAAGAGTTGATAATTCATCAACACTCATATTGTTTTCAATTCTTAAGTTTTTAATGTTATTACTAATATTAAAACTCAAAATATCACCATCTTATATATTTATTATAGCATAAAAAAAGATGATTATTCATCATCTTCTTCATCTAAAGTTTTATTTTCTAATTGTTTTTTCTTTTTTGGACTTATTTTAGTCAATTTATTAAAAGTATTTATAAATAACATAAACAAACCAACTGTAGATAAACCTATTCCACCAGCTATTCCCATATAAGCTAAATTACTTCTAAATTCAGAGTAAAATGGCACATGTTTACTATACTTTGTATTAGTAGATAAATAGTATTCATAAGAACCTGATTTAATTACATAATATATTTCCTTACTTTTAACTTCAACATATCCATTTTGCTCCTTATTTTCATAAGTGATTTTTTCACTCATTTTATAGAAAACTTTTGTTTCTTTACTAACTCCATCTTTTCCTTTAATAAATTTTGTGCCAGGAAAAAAGAATAGAATTAAAAATGTTCCAATTAAAAGTAAGACAAATGGTAATATCCATTTAGCATAAAATGTTTGAGTTATATTATAGTTATACTCTTTTTCTGCCATTATTTTTCAATCCAACTTTCATCATGTGGATTAGTTTTCCAAGCTTTTAATTTAGCTAAATCAGCTTCTTTAATATAATTTAATTCAACAGCTTCTTTAATTAAATCATCATAGTTAGCAATTGATACATATTTACAATTAGCATTTTCAAAGTTTTTGAAGCCTTCTTCTAAGTTGTAAGTAAATATAGATACTACACCTAAAACGTCTAATTTAGCCTCTCTAAGTGCATTTACGCATTCAATACTTGATCCACCAGTAGAAATTAAATCTTCAACTACTACAACCTTTTGTCCTTCTTTGTAGAATCCTTCGATTTTGTTTTCTCTACCATGACTCTTTGCGCTACTTCTAACATAGCCCATTGGTAAATCTAAGTTATTTGCGGCAAGTGCTGCATGAGCAATACCAGCTGTTGCTGTACCCATAAGCATTTCTACACCAGGGAATTCCTTTTTAATTGTTTCAGCAATTTCAAGTTCAACCATAGTTCTAACCATTGGATAAGATAAAATTAATCTATTATCACAATAAATTGGACTTTTAATTCCACTAGCCCATGTAAATGGTTCATCAGGACGTAAGAATACGGCCTTAATCTTTAATAAATTCTTTTCAACATTTCCCATATTATTCACCTAAAAAATCTTTCTTAATTTGTTTATATGCTTCTACTGGATTTTCTGCACGAGTTATAGGACGACCTACAACTATAAAGTTAGTGCCAAGAATTCTTGCATCAACTGGAGTTGTAATTCTAACTTGATCATCAACTGAATTAGTTTTTAATCTAATTCCTGGAGTTACAGTTATAAAGTCAGATCCACATGCTTCTTTAATAGCTTTAACTTCTAGTGGTGAGCATACTACACCATTTAATCCAGCTTCTTTGGTATTTAGTGCATGCTTAATAACCATTTTTTCCATAGTTGTTGAACATAATAATTCATTTGTTAGCATTTCTTGACTAGTCGATGTTAGTTCAGTTACAGCAATTACAAGTGGCTTTTTCTCTAAATTATCAAAAGCATGCATTGCTTCACTCATCATTTTTATTCCACCTTTAGCATGTACATTAACCATATCAACATCTAGCTTTGCTAGATTAGCCATTGCACTTTTAACTGTATTTGGAATATCATGTAATTTTAAATCTAGGAAAATATGATGTCCTAGTTTTTTAATTTCTTTAATTATTTCAGGGCCACATCCATAAAATAATTCCATACCTACTTTAACCCATAGTGGTTCATTAAATTTCTTTAAGAAGTTTATGGTAGTATCTTTATCTGGAAAATCTAGTGCGATTATAACCATTATTTATTCTCCTTTCTATGCGCATAGCCTATGCAATCGTTTATATCTTTAAATCCAAATTCTTCTAATACTCTTGGTAAATCCTCTATAATTTCTTTACAAATATATGGATTTACTAAGTTCATTGTGCCTATTGCTACTGCACTAGCACCTGCATATAAGAATTCAAGTACATCATAAGCATCTTTAATTCCACCCATACCAATAATAGGAATATTTATGGCTTCATAAACTTGATAAATCATTCTAATAGCTACCGGTTTTACTGCAGGTCCTGAGAATCCTCCAGTTTTATTAGCTAAAATAGGTCTACCAGTTTTTAAGTCTATTCTCATACCCATTAAAGTATTAATCATAGTTAGTCCATCAGCTCCACCACGTTCAGCAGCTTTAGCAATTGATACTATATCAGTAACATTAGGACTTAATTTAACATATACTGGTACACTTGATGCTTCTTTAACTCTTTTTGTTACTTCATAAACCATCTCAGGATCAGTTCCTAAAGTGATTCCACCATGTTTAACATTAGGACAGCTAATATTAAGTTCAAGTGCATAAACATTTTTATGTTTACTAATGATTTTAGCAACTTCAACATATTCACTAATATCATAACCTGCAATATTTGCAATAATAGGCACATCAATATTATCCCATAAAGAAAGTTTTTTCTCCATTATTACATCAATTCCAGGATTTTGTAGTCCAATTGCATTAAGCATTCCACCATAAGTTTCAGCAACTCTTGGTGTAGGGTTACCTAAACGTTCTTTTATAGTTGCAGCCTTAAGCATTGCACTACCTAAAATATTTAAATCATATAAATCTTTGAATTCTTCACCAAATCCAAAAGTACCACTTGCAGGCATTATAGGATTTTTTAAGTCTAAGCCAGGTAATTTTACTCTTAAATTAATCATAAACTACCTCCCCCAGCTTAAATACTGGTCCATCTTTACAAACACGTTTTAATCCGTTTTTAGTATTAATTACGCATCCATAACAAGCTCCAATACCGCAAGCCATTCTACTTTCAAACGATAAATATCCTTCTTTTATATCTCTATATTTTAAATCTAGGTTCTTTAATACAATTAGTGGTCCACATGCATATAATGTATCAAAATTTAATTTATTATTCTTTAAATATTCAAGTACATTTCCTTTATAACCAATTGAACCATCATCTGTAGTAATTATTACATTACCATAGTTATCAAACGCATCAGTTAAATATGCATAATCTTTGTTTTGATAAGCTAAAATGATAGTTAAATTGTTATTTTTTGATAATTCTTTAGCTAAATATAGCATAGGAGCAACTCCCATACCACAACCAATAATCAAGACATTTTTATTTTCTACTAGTGGAAAACCATTACCTAGTGGATATAAAATATCTAGTTTATTGCCAATAGCTATTTTTGATAAAGCCTTCGTACCAGCTCCTACTGTTCTATAAATTACTTTTAATCTATTATTTTCATAATTTGATATTGATATAGGACGCCTAAGAAGTAAATCAGGTCTATTAACATTAATATTAATAAACTGTCCAGGAGCTAGAGTTTCTTCTAGCTCCAAAGTTAGTTCATAAATATCTTTTGCAATTTTTTCATTATTTGTTATTAAACATTCATTTTTCATTAAATCATAGCCACCTTCATTGTAATATCTTCTAATACATCAAGTAAAATTCTTACAGTGTCAAGGGAAGTAAATGTAGTTATATTATTTAAACTAGCTACACTTCTAATCTTAAATCCATCTTTTCTTCTATTAATTTCACTTCTATTAGCTGTATTAATTACATATGCAATGTGACCTTTTCTTAAAGCTTCTAGAATTTCTTCAGATCCTTCTGAAACTTTCTTTTTGATTCTTGTTTTTACACCATGTTCTTTTAAGAACTTACCAGTACCTGCTGTAGCTTCAATATTGAATCCTAAATCATAGAATCTTCTAATTAATGGTAGTGCTAATTCTTTTGTTTCATCGGATAATGTAACAAATATAGTTCCATAATTAACTACACGCATACCACTAGCTTTTAAAGCCTTATATAGAGCTCTATTAAGTGATTTATCATAACCAATTGCTTCACCAGTTGACTTCATTTCAGGGCTTAATACAGCATCAAGTCCAGCAATCTTGCTCCAACTGAATGTAGGTACTTTTACATACCATTTATCAGGAGTTTTACCAAGTCCTGTGTATAATCCTTGTTTCTTTAGTGAAATACCCATCATACACTTAGTTGCAATTTGAGGCATATTAATCTTAGTTGATTTACTTAAGAATGGTACTGTACGGCTACTTCTTGGGTTAACTTCAATAATACTTACGTTATTATTAGGATCAACTATAAATTGAATGTTGAATAAACCAACAATTCCAATTTCTAAGCCTAGTTTAACTGTATAATCAGTAATTGTTTTCTTAACTTCTTCATTTAATGTCATAGATGGGAATACACTAATTGAGTCTCCTGAGTGAACACCTGTTGCTTCAATATGTTCCATAATTCCAGGAATAAATACATCAGTTCCATCACAAATTGCATCAACTTCGCATTCACGTCCTTGAATGTATTTATCAATTAATACTGGTTGTTTTTCATCAATAGCAACGGCATTTTCAAGGTATGCTAGTAATTGTTCATCATCAGTAACAATTTGCATAGCACGTCCACCTAGAACATATGATGGTCTAACTAAAACAGGGTAACCTATTTCATTAGCAGCTTTTACACCATCTTCTAGACGTGTTACTGTTGTTCCTTTAGGTTCTGGAATATTTAATTTAATTAATAAGTCTTCAAATAATTGTCTATTTTCAGCCTTAGCAATAGCTTCATTAGATGAACCAATAATATTAACACCTAATTTTTCTAGTCTATCAGCTAAGTTAATTGCTGTTTGACCACCAAGTTCAACAATTACACCAAGTGGTTTTTCTAGATCAATTACATTCATAACATCTTCAATTGTTAGTGGTTCAAAATATAATTTATCACTAATTAGATAGTCTGTTGATACTGTTTCAGGGTTATTGTTAATAACAATAGCTTCATAGCCCATATCTTTAAGCGCCCATATAGCATGAACTGTTGAATAGTCAAATTCTACACCTTGACCAATTCTAATCGGTCCACTACCTAAAACGATAACTTTCTTTCTATCACTTGCTTTTGATTCATTTTCAGTTTCATAAGTTGAATATAAATAAGTTACATTACTCTTAAATTCAGCTGCACAAGTATCAAGCATTTTATATACTGGATAAATCTTGTTTTCTTTTCTAATCTTATACATATCAAGTTCAGAAATTTCCATTCTGCTTGCTAAGAATTGATCAGAGAAGCCTAACTTCTTTAATTCTTTAATTGTATCTATATCTAAATTAGGTTTGATACGTTTTTCATGCTCAGTGATATTTTTGAATTTATCTAAGAAGAATTTATCAATCATTGTTAAGTTATAGATTTCATCTACACTAACATTTCTTCTTAATAATTCAGCAATTTCAAATAATCTTAAATCACTTGGAGTTTTAATTGATGTAAGTAATTCTTCTGTTGGAGTCTTGTCAAATTTCTTCATGTAAATATGATTTACTCCATATTCTAAGCTACGGCATCCCTTTAGTAATGCTTCTTCTATAGTTCTACCAATACTCATTACTTCACCAGTAGCCTTCATTTGAGTAGAAAGACTTCTATCAGCTGTATTAAATTTATCAAATGGGAATCTAGCTAATTTTAATACTACATAGTCAATTGTTGGTTCAAAACAAGCAATTGTTGATGCAATATTTATTTCTTCTAGATTTAATCCTGCAGCAATTTTAGCACTAACACGTGCAATAGGATAACCACTTGCCTTACTAGCAAGAGCACTTGAACGGCTAACACGTGGGTTAACTTCAATTACATAATATTCAAAGCTATTTGGATTTAAGGCAAATTGTACGTTACATCCACCTAAAATATTTAGAGCTCTAACAATCTTTAGTGCACTTGTTCTAAGCATTTCATATTCTTTTGGAGTTAGAGTTTGTGCTGGAGCTACAACCATACTATCTCCTGTATGTACACCTACTGGATCAATATTTTCCATTGAGCAAATACAAATAGCTGTATCATTAGCATCTCTCATTACTTCGAATTCAATTTCTTTATATCCTTTAATTGATTTTTCAATCATGATTTGGCCAACTGGACTGATTTTTAGACCGTTTTTAGCTAGTTCTAAAAGTTCTTCATCATTATCAGCAAATCCACCACCAGTTCCACCTAAAGTGAATGCTGGTCTAACAATAATTGGATAACCAATTCTATTTGCTTCAGCAATTGCATCTTCAACATTATGAGCAAAATAGCTTTCAGTCATTGGTTCACCAATTTCTTGCATTAAGTTTTTGAATAATTCTCTATCTTCAGCCTTTTCAATTGCTTTAAAGTCTGTACCCATTACTTGAACTTGACATTCATCAAGTACTCCTTTTTTAGCAAGTTGAACAGCTAAGTTTAATCCTGTTTGACCTCCTAATGTACAAACAATTCCATCAGGACGTTCATATCTAATTACTCTAGAAACAAATTCTAGATCAATTGGTTCCATATAAACTTTATCAGCAACTGTATAATCTGTCATGATTGTTGCTGGGTTTGAGTTAATTAATACTACTTCATAACCTTCTTCTTTAAGAGCAAGGCAAGCTTGTGTACCTGCATAGTCAAATTCCGCAGCTTGACCAATTACAATTGGACCTGATCCAATTACTAAAACTTTTTTAATATCTGTTCTTCTAGGCATTGTTCTTACCTCCTAAATCAATAAAGTCATTAAATCTTTCAAGTAGTAAATTAAAATCTTCAGGGTTAGCTTCATTATCTAAGTTGTATAAGATACCTAGTAATGCATTCTTATAATCAATAACTCCTTCAATTTCATCATCTAGTAAGTTTTTGCTTAATATTTCTAAGTTAGTATTAGTTAAATCGCTAATTTTATAGAAATGGTTTTGACTAATTACATAGTTTTTATGTGTATCACTATATTTTATTGTATGATTTCCACCTCTATGGCCAAACTTCATTAATTCATTTGATCCACCAAGTGCTTCAACAAGAACGTTTGTTGCTATTCCTGTAGTAAAGATTGGTTTTTTACCAATTAATTCTTTTACTAAATCAACACTAATAATCTCAGGACCACCTGCCATAAAGATTCCATCATATTTTAGTAATTCTTTTGCTTTTACATCATAAGGATATACTGTTACATCATAATATTTTGATAGTACTTCAAATATTGATTTTCTTGCGCCTAAATCAACACATGCGATTGAACGCTTTGCATCTTTATTTTTAAGTTCATATTTTTCAATACTTAAATCAATTTCCGGCTTCTTATAATTTTTAATCTTTTCTAATGCAGCTTCAACTGATGTAGATATTGGTGTAATGATACCTAACATTTCACCATTATTTCTGATTTCTTTTGTAATCATTCTTGTATCTAAATCATACATGAATGTTACTTTTTCTTCCATAAATAAATCAGTTAATGATTTTGTACTTCTAAAGTTTGATGGTTTGAAATTAAATTCTTTAGCAATCATACCTTTAATTTGTACTTTATCACTTTCATAGTCACAATCATTAATTCCATAATTTCCAATTAATGTGTAAGTCATAACAACAATATCATCAAAGTTTGCTTTATCATACATTATTTGTTGATATCCAACCATTGAAGTATTAAATGTTACTCTTCCAATTTTTTCTTCACCATAGCCTTCGCCTGTGAATTCTTTACCATTTTCTAATACTAGCTTAAGCTTCATATACTATTCCTCCATTTAGTATTGTATATTTAACTAATCCGTTTACTTTCATTCCAATAAATGGACTAGATTTAGACTTACTTGTGATGAAATCTTCATCAATAATAAATTCTTTATTTAAATCTATAATAACTAAGTTTGCGTTATTACCTTCTACTATTTCATGACTATCTAGTCTAAATAATTTTGATTCATTTAAACTCATTAAATCAACTAAACGTTTAAGTGTTATTTCATTTGTTTTTACAAATCTTGTATAAAGTAGTGGGAATGCTGTTTCAAGTCCTACTATTCCAAATGGACTCTTTAACAAACCATTAGATTTTTCTTCATTTGAGTGAGGTGCATGATCAGTTGAAATAATATCAATTGAACCATCCTTAATGCCTTCAATTAAAGCATTTTGATCTTCTACTGAAGCAAGTGGAGGATTCATTTTATATGCACCTTCATCTTTTAAATCCATTTCATTTAAAAGTAAGTGATGAGGAGTAACTTCACAACTTACTTTACATCTATTTTTATACCATTTAATAAGTTCTAATGAATATCTACTTGATATATGGCATAAATGATACTGACAATTTGTTTTTTCAGCTAAAACTAAATCACGAGCAAGTTGAACTGTTTCACTTACATCAATTATTCCAGGAATATAGTGATCTTTATTCCAAATTCCTTCTCTAACAACTCCGCCATATAATAGCGATTCATCTTCAGAATGGGCTATAATTGGCTTATTTAATCTTTTAGCATTAATCATAGCTTTATACATTAAATCAGCTGTTTTAACGCCTTTACCATCATCAGAATAGCCTTTTACATATTTATTTATATCATCCATATCAGATAATTCTTCTGATTTTTCATCTTTTGTGATAGTCCCAAGAATATGACAATTAATAACTGCATCTTTTCTTAAATAATCAAGTAGTTCAACACTTTTTAAATTAGATGGGCTTGGTTTTAAGTTTGGCATCATAAATACATCTGTATAACCTGCTTTTGCGGCTACTTTTGCTTCATCTAATATTGTTGCTTTATATTCAAAGCCTGGTTCTCTAAAATGAACATGACAATCTATAAAGCTTGGAAGTATTGTTAAATTTGTACAATCAATGATTTTTCCTTCATTGATATTATTATCTATTTTAACAATCTTTTCATTATCAATTAGAATGTCTTTTTTTATTAAGTTGTCATTAATTAATACATTACCATTTTTTAAAGTAATCATAATCCTAAACTCCTTTTTACTACTGCCATTCTAATATATACACCATTAGTCATTTGTTTAAATATTCTTGATTTATTGCATTCAACAACATCATCTGCTATTTCTACACCTCTATTAAATGGTGCAGGATGCATTATTATTGCATCACTTTTCATCATATTAACTTTATCCATTGTTAAACCATATTTTTCTAAGTATTCTGCGTTACTCATTTGTAAATGTTCAGAACTTCCTAATCTTTCATTTTGAATTCTAAGAAGCATTATTATATCCATAGTTTTAACTGCTTCTTCAAAAGGAATATGTTTATATTGTGCTTCTTCATATTCTTTAGGTCCTGTTGTATAACATTCCATACCAAGTCTAGTCATAACTTCAATATTTGTATGAGCTACTCTAGAATGTTTTATATCTCCACAAATTGCAATCTTTAAGCCTTCAAAGTGATTATATTCTTCATATATTGTGAATAAATCCAATAACGATTGTGTTGGATGGTCTCCCATTCCATCACCAGCATTAATAATTGGAATGCTTATATTTTTAAGTTCATCATAATATCTAGTTTTAGAATGTCTTATAACAAATAAATCTATACCAAACGATTCAAATGTTTTAATCGTATCATAAAAAGATTCACCTTTGTTTAAACTAGATGTTTGAGCATTAAAATTAATTACTTTCATATCTAGCTTTTCTTCTGCCATATTAAATGAGTACTGTGTACGTGTTGACGGTTCAAAGAATAAATTACAAACAACCTTGTTTTTAATTGGGTATTCTTTACCACGTTTAAAGCGTCTAGCCTCATCTAAAATCTCAAATATTTCATCATTTGTTAATTCTCTTAGGGAAAATAAGTTCTTCTTCATAAAACCCTCCTAAAACTAAAAATAAAGGCACTATAGTTAGTCCCATAGTGCCTAAATAACATACCAAAAAAGCTTTTGCTTTATAAAATATTATTATTTTATAGCCTCACAGGACTATTTAAAACTTCTTTACTCTAGTAGTATTATAATACTATTAAGTATTAAAAGCAAATACTTTTTTTAATTTATTTTTTGAAAGTGTTTTATAGATAGAAAATATAAGGTTAAAAACTGTTATTTAACAAAAATAAAAATGGTAAGGTTAATGCCTTACCATTTTCATTTATCAAACCTATACAATTCATCATTGCATTTATATTTTACAATATATTTTTTAAATAATTAATAATGATAATTATAAAGTGATTGTGATTACTGGTCTAATACCTGTAGAACAATAATTAACATAATTATTAGAAATTGTTCCGTTATACATAACACCTGATGCCATATTTGCTGATGCACTATCAGGACTTCTTAACCAATATGGTGAATAATCACTATTTACAGTTATACCTTGACATTTTGCATAATCTGTTGCTTTTGTTCTTCTTTCACCATTATTTTGGAATAATGAGTTGGCTTCACTAAATGATAGTAACGTTACATAATCATTAGTTACTGTATTTGATGCATGAGTATTAGTTTCAGTATTATTTGTAGTTTCTTTTGAATTATTAACACTCATTGTTTTTAATACTTCTTTTTCTAGTGAACTAAATGCAGTGTTATAGAAATTACCATTTAGCCAATTTCTAATGTTAGAAGTTATATAACTATTATCATATGAGTTATAATCATAATTATATTCCATACTATCAACAGATAAGTTGGCTAGTAATTTAACTGTTCCATCATTATTTTCAATAATGTCCCACTCTATTTTTTCATATTTAAACCAATATGTATAACTTTCTCCAACACCATATCCGTTTGATCCTTGATTACTACTAGATTTTGAATTTGATTGGTTAGGTCTAGCAATTCCTATACTTCTATAACTTCTAAACCATATACCTCTATATTTAGTTCCTTCTAATTCAACATCTGCATACCACATATATGGAGCATTGTAATATGTTGTTTCGCTTTGATATGTAGTTGGATTAGTTGTAGTTTTTGACCAACCAGCTCCACCTGGATAATAATAATGATCATTAAATGCAACCCATTTTGTTCCTTTTGCTAAATAAGCATCTACTGAAGCTTGATTAGCTACATCATCATTAACAGGATGATCTCCAGCAAGATTATTTAAAATATCTTTTAAAGTGTTATTAGTTATTTCTGTTTGTGGATAGTATCCAAAATAGATTTTATTACCTAATCTTTCATATTTTTCAGTTTTTATACTGCCAAATACAGCTTTAATATAAAATTTGAAGTTTTCTCCAGATTTATAATCATAATCAAAATCTGTAGGTCTAAATATGTATTCAGCTTCATCAAATACTAATTCATCTGTATTTTTGTTAAACCAACCAATAAATGCATATCCTTCATTTGGAGTTGCTGTAACAGTTAGATAATCTCCATAACTTACAGAACGTCCAAATGTTGAACTAGCAACTGGATCAGTTGATCCATAATTAGATTCATTTACACTAATATATAATAGATAAGACATAGTTTTTGGATTAAATTCTATATTTAGATCAGGCATTGTATATGCAAAAGATAATCTATAATCTTTTTCATCTAATGTCTTATTATACCAATAGCTAAATGTATAATCAGCACGTAATGTACAACTAATAGTTATTATATCATCATATTTGACTTTTAATGTTTGAGTAGATGTATAAGTTGTTCCATTAATTATTAAGCTATCTATTCCACTATTTTTAGTAATTTTTAAATCATGTTCATTAGCTTCAAAATATGCAACTAATGTTATATTTTCAGTAATTGGAATATTAAAATCAAATTTTTCGTTGTTATATGACCAGTATTTATAAGTATATCCAAACCTTTCACGGCTACAATGATAATTAGTTGCTGTATCATTTATTTCAACTAGTTTAGTATCAATTAAAGTACCATCA
Organism: bacterium; assembly: GCA_024694145.1. Classification (GTDB taxonomy): domain Bacteria; phylum Bacillota_I; class Bacilli_A; order Acholeplasmatales; family JAEDCM01; genus RGIG10196. The sequence continues at coordinate 12,714 of JAILKD010000076.1, forward strand.
TAATTTAAATATGTTACTTTAGCCATCCAGTGAGCAACAAGTTTAGAATCTTTAGCAATTTTATAAGTTCCAATACCTGATGCATTTGCTACTTCAATATTAGAAACATGACTAATAATTTTAATTATATCTCCATTATGTAAAGTTTGATTTGTATCAGTAACTATTTCATCATTTATAAACATATATTCATTAGTAACTAACCAGTTAAAATTAGTTTCTTTATATCTAATATAATAATATAATTGATTACCATCATTATCTTCAGTAATATTGTATGTTTTTTCTTCAAAATATAAGCGATATCCACCAAAAGTATAATTCTCTTTTGTAGGAATTAATGTTTCAAATTCATCGCCATATACTAAATCTTGAGTCGTTGCACTACTACTACCACCAGCAAAATCAAATGTAACTGTATAAGTATTTGGAGTGTAGTATGCATAAATAGTAGATTTTTCATTAGTCATTGTATATTTAAATGTTTTTTTAGTACTGAATAATGAGGAAATATTCTCGTTTTCTAGCCATCCTGCAAATGTATAACCATCACAATCAATAGCTTCAATATCATATTCAGTTAAATATGTTAGAACATATGTTCTAAGAGTCTTTATGCAATTTCTTGATACTAAAGTAATAGTACAATCAAACTCATCAGGAACAAATACAGCAATATATGTTGCATCACCATATAGTGGAACACTAATTTCTGATGGTGCATAATCATGCTCATAACCATATATTACACCATAATCATTTCCATTCGGATCAACCCACTTAATGAATTTATAACCCTTATTAGGAGTTGCTTTTATTGTTGCTTTATCACCATAATGATAATCTCCAGTTCCTGTTACACTACCAGTTATTTCATCTTGTGAATAAACATCAATATGACATATTTTACCTAAAAGACTGATTAATAATTCATTAAAGTATTCATCAATTGTTAGAGTTATAACATTATCACTAACTGATCCATATTTTTCATTATCATATGTATCAAGCAATCCATCTAAATAATAATTAGTCTTTATATTTAGTGTAATGTTAATTGTTGTTTTATATTTATATGTACCAGAGATATAATGATATCCTTTATAGCTTGAATAATCATATTCTATTACGCCAGTTTCAAAGTCATCTGGTAATATATCAATAACTATACCACTATTATTTTGTAATTTATCTCTATCATACATCATATAAAAGGATATATCATCTAACTTATAGAATGCTTCTATTACATAATTTTTATCCATATATAGGTCGTCAGAATAATCTTCTGATTTTTCGCCATTAATTAATAAATAATCAAACACATATCCTTTTACATCAGAAATATAATAATAGGTATTTGAATCCCAATCAAAAATATAATCATTATTGCTATCATATTCATAACCATCAAGATAATATTCACCTAATCCATCAATGTTATCAGAAATAGTTACGCTAAATGTTTTGATAGTAAATTTAGCAACTACTTCACAGTCAAATGCAGGCACTCTAAATTTAGTTAAATCACTAGAGTTTTCATATAAAACTCCATTTACATACCAACCTTCAAGTTTATAACCTGTAACTGGTTCTACTTCTAGATCAATATAGCTACCACAATCATAAGTACCATCAATAATTGTATATGTTCCAAGTGTACTATCATTACAACTTGTAGTAACTTTATATTTATTTGCGCTAAATAAAGCCTTTAATTCGACTTTTTCAGTAATATTTTTAACATCATATGTAGTTTCAGTTGTAAGTTCATTTTCACCATCATATAATCCTAAATAATTATATCCAGGATTAGGTGTTATTGTAATAGTTGTATTGCTTCCTTTAACAAAGCTTCCTATTCCAGTAATAACTGCAGCATCATCTAGGCTTTGCTTAACAACAACATCATATGTTTTTTGTTTGAATTCAGCTTTTAAATTCATTTCTTTAGTGACACTTTCAATTGTATATGGTAGTTCATTTGTTAATAAAGTAGTACCATCATATAAGCCAACAAACAAAAATTCACTATCAATTATTTCAAAATCTATTTTTGCACTACTCTTATAAGAATATTCTTTAGCTCCTATAGTAGTAGCAATTTCATCATCTACATTTTTACTTATATTAACACTATAATCTATAGGTTTAAATATTGCAGCTATGAAAATATTATCAGTAATATTAGTTATTTCATAACTTAATTTATCAGTTAACATTTGTTCACCATTAAACAAACCAACATATTCATAACCATAATTTAGTGTAATTTCAATTTTTGTACTACTATTTATATTGAAAATACCATCACCTTTTATAGTTGCGGCATCATCATAGTTTTTAACAACTGAAACGTCAAATACATCTTCTTCTGTAGTTGTTGCTTCTGTTGTAGTTTGTTCAATAGTTGTTGGGGTTTCTTTTGTAGAATCATTAATTGTTGTTGTATTATCTAAAGTTGTAGGTTTTGAATTATTACTAACGCTACAACCAACAATCAGTAAAACTAAAGGTATTAAAAACAATAATTTCTTAAAAATTTTCATAAATTACTCCTTCCAAGGGACTATACTAATTTTTCTAATTTTATTCCCTTAAGAATAAATCTATTACTACCCTTAACAGTAATTCCATATTTCTCTAACATTTGTTTTTTAACTGTATCAAATAATTCATCATTTAAATAGAATTCATAAGGATTTCCTTCTATATCAAATGTTTGAGCATGTGTAGCATTTCCGGTATAACTAAACAAAGAATAAGCTGTTGCATCAAGAGTTATATTATCAAACACTCCATCAACTGTAAAATTGCTAATTCTATTATTAACTATTGAATTACTAGAAACAATATAGTCTTTATCATCAGCATGAATAGTTATAGGATTATTAGTATCATAACACTCATTTTCACAACTTATAATAGTTTGATTTTCATTAGTAGTGTATTTAGAAGTGTAATAATAATTATTATATGGATCAATCATTGTATAATCTACATCACCACTTCTAAGATCGTAACAAACACCATTATATTTAGCTACAACACTAGCATTTGATGGACGATATGTATTTATTAAAACATCTTCTATAACAGAAAAACGCTTATTTTTAGATAAACACATATATGTTTGTTCAACACCTCTACTATCTGTAGTTTCAAGTGATACAAATGAAACTATATCATTTGATGGTCCATTATATACAATATCAAAATATACATTCATTGTATTATTATCGTTATAAGTTAAAAATACGCTATTACATTCTATTTTTGCTGTATATACTAATTCTGAGTTAGCAAAATCAATATCGTATTCATAATAACCTTTATCTTTGTTTTCTCCATCATATTCATATGTTATAACAACCAAAGTTACATTATCTTCTTCAAGGTTAAAGTTTAAGCTATCAATTGCTTCATAAGTTACTTCATTAGTAAAATCAGCTACTCTTTTAATATATAATTTAACTTTAGATTCATCATTTAAAACATAATAATTACTTAAATTAATATCAACCATTCTATATTCTGTTGAATAATATGTTCTTTTCTTACATAGGATAACAGAATTATCCATATCTATTGAGTTTTTGAAATTAAATGAAATAGAATCAGATGAATCAACTTCATAATAATATGGAAGATTATATTCTATATCAAATGAAGCAACATTTTCACCTGTAAAGATGAAATCTAAAACTTTATTATAATTATCCTTATCAAAATATACATAATACTCGTTATCTAGATTGTCAGTATATTTCATACTTATATAATATTTATAATCTGTTTTATCATTAGCAGGTTCAATTGTTGATAACAATTCATCGCTAAACACTTTATTTAAATCTTCTAAAGTAATATCAAGCAACGCAGTTCCTGAATATGACTTTTGTTTAATATTAAAGTCAAATCTTACATTTATTTTTGTTACTTCTATTTCATAAATTTTTGATTTATGTCCAAGGCACTTTGCCATAAAATACCATTTACCTAATTCAAGTGGATCATTTTCGTTATATATTTTATATTCACCATCAATTGTTTTAGAATAATAGTATTCAACATCTTTATAAGAACCATCTAATAAAAATACATTTTTAGGATCAGTTGCATAATCTACTTCTTTAGGTTCAGATTTAAATTTGATTTCTTTTTCTACTATTTCAAATTCAAATGGATCTGATCTATATGCATCTATACTCTTAGCCTTACAATACCAAGTACCAGGAGTTAATGGATTATCACTATCATATCTTAAATAATCACCTTTAACTTCTTTTGAATAATAGAAATTAAGTTCTTGATAATCTTTATCTACACTTATTAAGTCTTTTGGATCAGTTCCATATTCAACTTTTGTTGGATAATCTGTAATTTTAATAGTACCATTAATATATTCATTAATTTTTCTTTCAAATTTATTAACAGCATCAACTATTGAATCAATTTCATAAGTTGAGATTTCTCTTATTTCAGTTTTATATATATCTTTTAAATCTTCATCACTAATGTGATCTACTGTTGAATTTTCTATTAAGCTTGACATTTCATTTATATCTTTACATTCATTTATGCTAGATTCATATGTTAAACTTAAACATTCAGTAAGTGCTGTAGATTTTAAATTATTATCTTTAAGTAACATTATTTCTGTTTTACCAGTAAGTGTTACTAGGTTTGTTGAAATAGTTTCATTTGTTTTTTCTACATCAAAACCAATTCTTGTACCACGAATTGCCATTACTGAGTTTGATGAAGCTATTTCAAAACTTTCTTTTTCTTTTAGTTTTTCTTTAACTTCTACTATTACTCCACCATCATTAACGAGAATTCTTGTTTTAGTGTTTTTCTTTTTACCTGTAGCTTCTAGCTTTAATGTTGTATTTTCTTTAGCCATAATGTATTTATCATTATCAAGCTTTAAAACTGCACTAGAACCACCTAAAACATTAATAGTGTCATCATTTTTTAATTTCATGTTTTTATCAGCGTTTATTGTTTTATTCTCTCTATTGATATTAACACTTCCGCTAACATCATATATTTTTAAACTTCTATATCCATTACTTCCACAACCTGTTAAAATAATAGTTGCGATTATAAATATAAATATTAAAGGTGAAAACAACTTGATTTTTTTCATTATATAACCTCCGTTATAAAAAGCTTTATATTTTTTATCGTTAAATAATCTTATATTTATATACTATTATTTTATTCTCATCATGCATTCAACCTTT
>JAILKD010000008.1 GCA_024694145.1 bacterium
ATAATAAAATACATGAATCACTAATTATTGAATATTTAAATATATATAAAGTTAAGCCAACTATATGGTGGAATAAGCTTGATACTAAAGATAGAAATGTTATTTTAAGAAATATAAAAGAAAATGAGAATATAAAATATAATATTGATACACTTTATAAATATAGTACTGTTGTAGTACTTGAAAAATACTATTTAATCGCTATATATAAGGATAATTCACTTAATTTATTAAAGATAAAAAGGAACATTTAAAAGTTCCTTTTTTTATCTTTTTGCGTGTATTTCTTTAATATCTATATAATCTTCTCCATCTACTTGCATATACATTCCTTCACTGCATTTTATGCTTATTTCTTTTCCTGAAAGTATTGTGACTGCTTTTCTTTTTATTCTGTGCCAACCTAAGTAAATTAGTGGAAAGCATAATATTAAACTAAATTTTGATAATTTGTGAATTATGCATATATCAATATATTCATCTAATCTTTTAGCATGTGGAGTCATCTTCATTCCTCCACCTTCAACATTACCATTCATAATAGATGCTAAAAAGACTTTTTTAAATTCATAAGTTTTACCATCAACAGTAACTGTAATATCAGTTCTTTTATATTTTCTAAAACCTTTATATGTTGATTTAAAGAAAGATAATTTTCCCTTCTTTTCTGATTCATTAACTAAATGACATACATATCCATCTAAACCAGTTCCACATCCATTTAAGAAATATAACTTTTTATCATTAAATTCTACAGTAGGTAAATTAAGTAAATATTTATTAACTGGTTTATGTATTTCTTTTTTTATCGATTTATAAAAATCATTACCCGTTCCATTTGGAATATAATATATATCATTTTTAACTTCTATATTATTTATATAATTAACAAAATAATGAAGTGTACCGTCTCCTCCAACTAATATGATATTATCATCAATCTTAAGGCTATTAAAAAACTTATCTATTTCTAAATCAATTAAGCTTAAGCCATAAGTTAGAGTTTTATGTTTCTTACTCCACTTTTTCATCATTTTATTAACTTTTTTTGCTTTAAAGCTTCCGCTTAATTCATTAAATAAAAAAACGTCCATAGAAACCACCTTATATTTTTATTTTAATACAAAGCGTCTCTATAGACAATTATTTTTATTTACATTTCTTCTCAATAAATTTTAAATATTCTTCTGCCTTATGAGTAAGGACCTGGCCACCAAAATATTCTAATATCTTTCTATATAGTTCTTCACCATATAAATTAATTTCACATACTAAATTATACATCTCTTGATAAGGAATATCATATATTTCTCTATGAGCTCCTTCTCTTAAGTATGTAACATCAAATATCCCTCCACTAGGCCATAAAACTGTGTCATAAAAATTGTCTGTTTTATTAAATCCTAGTGCATTTATTCTTGAATCTATTATTTCTAGTGCTTTACCACTAATCTTACCAATATTAAAAGCTTCTCTTAATCTAGCTTTAACTATATTCATTGTTATAGGAGCTTCTGTATTAACAATATTTAATAAGTTTTTATCTAATAAGCTAAAAGCTTCTTCATTTCCTTCATACAAACTATTTAAATCCATGTAATATAATTTTGCTTTATTATATTTTACATTATTCATAATATCCCTCCCTATATAATTCTATTTTACCATAAAAAAAATAGGAGATAAACTCCTATTAATTATGATGAATTAATGAATATTTTTTCTTACCACGCTTAATAACGCTATATTCATTATATAGTGCTTTTTCTTTTGTAACTAAATCATTGATATCAGTGATTTTTTCACCATTAACTGAAATAGCACCACTAGTTACAAATTCTCTAGCTTCTCTTTTACTACTAGCTAAGCCTGTATTAATTAGTGCATCTAAGATATTTGTATCTTCATTGAATTCAGCTGATTTAATATTCTTAAATCCCATATGAATTTCATCTAAACTTAAGTTAGAAATATCACCACTAAATAATGCTTCAGAAATTCTTACTGCTTGATTATAAGCTTCTTCACCATGAATAGTAATAGTAATATTCTTAGCAAGTTCTTTTTGAGCACGTCTAGTTTCAGGATGTTCATTGAATTCTTTTTCAATATCTAATATTTCTTCTTTAGTTAAGAATGTGAATTGTTTTAATCTTTTGATTACATCACTATCAGGTACATTAATCCAATATTGATAGAACTCATATGGACTAGTTTTTTCTGGATCTAGCCATACTGGAGCACCTTCACTCTTACCAAATTTAGTACCATCAGCATTAGTGATTAGTGGCACAGTTAAGCCAAATACTTTAGCATCTGGATGATGCTTTCTAATTAATTCAATACCAGCAGTAATGTTACCCCATTGGTCTTGTCCACCAATTTGTAGAGTTACATTTTTATTTTCATATAAA
>JAILKD010000041.1 GCA_024694145.1 bacterium
GACTTTTTCCCACTTATGGTAATTTACCAAGAAAAATTATATGCTGCAGGAAAAATTCCTGGAGGATTCTTAAGAAGAGAAGGTAGAAGTTCAGAACATGAAACTTTAACTAGTAGAGTTATTGATAGACCTATTAGACCACTATTCCCTGATGGATTTAGAAATGAAGTACAAATCGTTAATACTGTTATGTCAAGTGATCCAAATTGTACAACTGAAATGGCTGCAATGTTTGGTTCATCATTAGCATTAATGATTTCAGATATTCCTTTCTTAGGACCTATCGCAGGTGTTGAAGTAGGTAGAATTAACGGAGAATTCGTAATTAACCCTACACCTGAACAAAAAGAAATTAGTGATATTCAATTAACAGTTGCTGGTAACAAAGATGCTGTTAATATGATTGAAGCTGGTGCTAAACAAGTAGATGAAAGAGCTATGCTTGATGCTATTATGTTTGGACATGAAGAAATTAAAAAATTAATTAAATTCCAAGAAGAAATTGTTAAAGAAGTTGGAAAAGCTAAGATGGAAGTATCTTTATTTGAAGTTGATAAAGATGTTGAAGCTTTAGTTTATGATTATGCAAAAGATAGACTTTGCAAGGCTTTAGTTATTGAAGATAAATTAGAGCGTTATGCAGCTATTGATGCTATAAATGAAGAAACTGTAAAATATTTTGATCAAAAGACTTTTACTAAGATGGTAGGTAATTTAGAAGTAGTTGATACCGAAGCTAAAGAATTATACTTACATAGCGTAAAAGCAACACTAGATAAGATTATAAATGATGAATTTAGAAGATTAGTAACAGTTGAAAAAGTTAGACCTGATGGAAGAAAATTAGATGAAATTAGACCATTATCATCTAGAGTAGATGTACTTCCTAGAACACATGGATCTGCACTATTTACTAGAGGTCAAACTCAAAGTTTAAGTGTTACAACACTTGGTTCACTTGGTGAACATCAAATTATTGATGGTTTAGGTGAAGAAGATAATAAGAGATTTATGTTACATTATAACTTCCCACCATTCTCAGTTGGTGAAACTGGTAAATATGGTGCTCCAGGACGTAGAGAAATTGGACATGGTGCACTAGGTGAAAGAGCATTACTACAAGTAATTCCTTCTGAAGAAGAATTCCCTTATACAATTAGAGTTGTATCAGAAATACTAGAATCAAATGGATCTAGTTCACAAGCATCTATTACAGCTGGATGTATGAGCTTAATGGCTGCAGGTGTCCCAATTAAGGCTCCTGTTGCTGGTATTGCTATGGGATTAATTAAAGAAGGTAAAGATTATACTATTCTAACAGATATTCAAGGTATGGAAGACCATCTAGGAGATATGGACTTTAAAGTTGCAGGTACTCGTAATGGTATTACAGCACTACAAATGGATATTAAGATTGATTCAATTGGTGAAGAAATCTTATGGGAAGCTTTACAACAAGCTAAAAAAGGTAGAATGGAAATTCTAGATCATATGGAAAAAACAATTCCAGCAGTTAGACCAGAACTTTCTCCATATGCTCCAAAAGTTAAGATGATGCATATTAATCCAGATAAGATTAGAGATGTTATCGGTGCTGGTGGTAAAGTTATTACTGAAATTATTGAACAATGTGATAATGTTAAAATTGACATTGAACAAGATGGTAGAGTATTTATTATGCACCAAGATTATGCTCCAATCAATAAAGCTATGGAATTAATCAACAATATCATAAGAGAAGCTGAAGTAGGAAAAATCTATGAAGCAAAAGTTGTAAGAATTGAAAAATTCGGATGCTTTGTTCAAATTTGGGATGGATGCGAAGGCTTAGTACACATTTCTAAACTTGCTAAAGAAAGAGTAGAAAAGGTAGAAGATGTTGTTAAAGTTGGAGATCAAATTCTAGTTAAGTGTATTGGTATTGATGAAAAGGGAAGAATCGATTTCTCTAGAAAAGATGCATTTGAAAACAAACAATAATTAATTAGGGTAGATATTCTACCCTTTTAATTTGAAAAAAATATATTATTATATACTATAGATGCGAAAGCAATGATTGATTTATTAGAAGAATGAAAGGGATAGGCGGAAACCTATCCCTTTCGCATTTATTGATGAATTATACACTTATATAATTTTATTATATTTTTTAATAATTTACCTTTAATTATCTTTTTACATTTGTTATAATTATAGTGATGTGTAATTTACCATTTTAATGTTACACAAATTTAAATAAAAAAGAGAGGAACAAAATGGAAAATACTAATTTAGTTTATGGTGTTAAAGATAAACCATCTTGGGGTAAAATTATTGTCTTTGCGCTACAACAAATGCTTGCTATTTTAGCAGCAACTATTGCCGTTCCAGCTATCGTTGGTAATGGCATGAGTCAATCAGCTGCCTTATTCGGTGCAGGTTGTGGAACTCTAATTTATTTACTATTTACTAGATTTAAATCACCTGTCTTCCTTGGAAGTTCATTTGCCTTCTTAGGAAGTATGTTCTCTGCATTTGCAGGAGCTGCAACAATTAATATTGGTTATCTAGGTTTAGTATTTGGTGCAATTCTTGCAGGATTAGTTTATGTAATCTTAGCATTAATTGTAAAAGCATGTGGAACTGCTTGGATTAACAAATTAATGCCAGCAGTTGTTATTGGACCAACTGTTGCAATTATCGGTCTATCACTAGCTGGAAATGCAGTAGGTGATTTAACTGGTGGAGCTGCAGGAACATTCTCATGGTTTAATACTTTATGCTTAATTTGTGGTTTAATTACTTTATTTACAACAATTGTTGCATCTGTATTTGGTAAGAAGATGCTTAAGATGATTCCATTTATTATCGGTATTTGTGCAGGTTATATCGTAGCTGCAATCATTACTGGTATTGCTCATGGAGCTGGAGCTCATGAAAATGAATTAATCAATTTTGCTTTATTCAAAAATATGAAGTGGGTTCCTGATTTTGCATTCATTAAGGCATTTAAAGCATTTAAAGATTTCTCTGATGCAGGTGAATTCTTCACATATTTTGGAACAATTGCTTTAGCTTATATACCTGTAGCATTCGTTGTATTTGCTGAACATATTGCAGATCATAAGAACTTATCAACTATCATTAATCAAGATTTATTAACTGATCCAGGTCTAGATAATACTTTACTTGGTGATGGTGTTGGTTCAATGGTTGGAGCATTCTTTGGTGGATGTCCAAATACTACTTATGGTGAATCGATTGGTTGTGTAGCTATTAGTGGAAACGCTAGTGTTATTACAATCTTAGTTACAGCTTGTATGTGTATTGTAGCTTCATTTATTGCTCCATTTACTACACTTTTAGCAACTATACCAAGTTGTGTAATGGGTGGTGTATGTATTGCTTTATACGGATTTATTGCAGTTAGTGGATTAAAGATGATTCAAAATGTAGATTTAGGTGATAATAGAAACTTATTCGTAGTTTCAGTAATCCTAATTTGTGGTGTTGGTGGATTATCAGTTTCAATTGCTGTAAATGCTACTCAAGCTATCACTTTAACAGCAATCGCTTGTGCACTAATCTTAGGTATTATTACAAATCTTATTTGCTCAATCGGTAGAACTGAAAAGGCTAAATCAGTAATTGATGATGACGATGCTTTTGAAGCAAGTATTCAAGCTGAATTAGAAGAAGATACAAAAGAATAAGCTTAATAATAAAAAAAATTAAGGTGAGATTAATTTCTCACCTTTTTCTTTTTATATTAAACGCATTATATAATCTTCAACAATTAATAATAAATCATCTAAATTAACATTTAAATTTCCTTTAAAATAATCAACATATGTATAAATAATACCACTAGCTATAATATCAATTTGAATTTCTCTATTATTTTTATTTTTACTTAAAACATCAAATCTTTTATCATTAGATAAATTCTCTATTATTATTTGTTTTATTTTATATACAAATGAAAAGTATAAGTCACTAGACAAAAGCATTCTATATAAAGATTCATTTTCTTTTAAAATAGTATTAATTTTCTTTAAATAAGGAGCAATTTCTTCTTTATGAGCTTTAGAATAATCATTAATTGTGTTTTTAACTAAATCAACTATTTCACCACCAAACTCCTCAACAACAGCATATATATCTTCATAATGACAATAAAAAGTAGATTTAGAAATATCAGCACGTTCAACAACTTCCTTAACGCTAACTTTATCAATATCATGCTTTTCACTTAAAAGCTCCGCAAAGGCTTTTCTAATCATTTTTTTACTTCTAATCGCATTTCTGTACTCTTTCATACTAAAACCTCCAAAATTGGTCAATTTTATGCATTTAGTCCAATATTAGACTATTGGATTAAAAGTGGTAGTTCATTCACTTTACAAATCATAGTATACTACTTTTGAAATTAAAAATCAAACTCAAGTTTAAAATTATATTCAAGAGTGAAATTAAATTGTAGTATTAAATTAAACTCGAGTATATAGGAGGATAAAAATGAGTGTAATCGAAGTAAATCATCTAACAAAAGATTATGGATTTGGTCGTGGTGTATTTGATGTATCCTTTAAGATTGAAAAAGGTGAAGTATTTGGCTTTTTAGGTCCTAATGGAGCTGGAAAAAGTACCACAATAAGACATTTGATGGGTTTTTCAAAACCACAAAAAGGAAATACTAAAATATTTGATAAAGAAACATTTGATAACTACTATCAAATATTAAATAATGTAGGTTATATTCCTGGTGAAATTGCCTTACCACAAGGCTTAACAGGCTATAGTTTTATAGATATGATGCAAAAAATGTATGGAAAGAAAAATGATTTTATGCTTAAAAGAATGCTTGATATGTTTAAGCTAGAAGATAATGTTTTAAAAATGGAAACTAAACGTATGAGCTTAGGTGTTAAAAGAAAGCTTGCCATAGTTACAGCATTTATGTCTGATCCTGATGTATTAATTCTTGATGAACCAACATCAGGACTTGATCCTGTGATGCAAGAAGTATTCATTAACTTCATTAAAGAAGAAAAAAATAGAGGTAAAACAATATTACTTTCTAGTCATATATTTAGTGAAGTAGATGCTACTTGCGATAGAATATGCATTATTAAAGATGGTAAGATTGTTAGTGAATTTGTTGCCAACGATTTAAAGCATGCAACTTTAAAACAATTTAAAATTACATTTAACAATTTAAAATCATTAGAAGATTTTATCGATAATAAAAAGAGATTTATTAATATTATCGATTCTAATAAAGAAAAACTAACAATTAATCTAACTTGTTTAGATAAAGATATAAATGAATTTATAGATTATATATCAAATTATAATATAAAAGAATTTACTAACATTAAAGAAACTCTACAAGACTTCTTTATGAAATTCTATAAAGAGGATAAAGACTTTGGAGGTGCTTTATAATGGAAAAAATAATTGAGATTAAAAATCTTACTAAAGATTATGGTGATGATAAGGGTATATTTGATATTAATTTAGACATTTATAAAGGTGAAATGATTGGGTTTGTTGGAACTAATGGCAGTGGTAAAACAACAACAATCAGAAACATTTTAGGTTTTATAAAACCTACTAATGGAGAAGTAATAGTAAATGGATTAAATAGCTGGGAAAATCAAAGTGAAGTTGCTAAGTTAATAGGTTATGTACCTGGTGAAATAGCTTTCCCTGATTTAAAAACAGGTACTAACTTCTTAAAAAGTCAAGCTGAATACTTAAATGTTACTGATTTAGGTTATGCTAATATGCTAATTGAAAAATTACAATTAGACCCAAGAGCTAACTTAAAGCGTATGAGTAAAGGTATGAAGCAAAAAACAGCCTTAGTTGCTGCACTTATGGCTGATAAACCAATAATCATTCTAGATGAGCCAACTACAGGGCTTGATCCACTTATGCGTGATGCATTCTTAGAGATTATAAAAGAAGAGCATAAAAAAGGCAAAACAATATTTATGTCAAGTCATATGTTTGAAGAAATGGAAGAAACATGTGATAGAGTAGCTCTAATTTCTAATGGACACATAGTTGATGTAGCTAATATGGATGAAATTAGATGTAGAAGTGTAAATGACTTTAAAATAGAATTTAACAAAAAAGATGATTACTTAAAATTCATTAAAGGTAATTACAACGTAATTAGACTTCAAGATGAATTTAATCAAGTAACAATTTCTTTAGATAAAAATAAAATTAATGACTTATTTAAAGATTTAAAGAATTATGATGTTAAATTCATTAGTGAAGTTAAATATTCACTAGAAAAATATTTTAAAGAGAAATTAGGAGGAATTAAAAATGTTTAGTAAAGCTTTATTTAAACAATCTATAAAGGCAAACGGAATAATGTGGATTATAATTACATTTGCAGTATGCTTTATGTTAAGCTGTGTAATGCTTATTAGCGGTACATCAACTATATCAGAGGTAAAAACAAGTGTAAGTGATACAATTATTAAAGAAGAAATAGATTCAACAATTAAGAAAAATGAAATAGCAATGTATAATATGGCCTATGTTGGTGAAACTAAGTTTGATGAGTATTTTGTTATTGAATATCAAAACACATTAACTAAAGAAATGGAAGATCCATCATTTTTACAAAAAGTAGGTCAAAAAGTAATTGGTGGAATGAGCCAAGCTGATGCTGTAAAAGCAACAATTGCTGAATTAAGTACTAAAATAGCTACTGATGCTTATATTAATGCAATTAACGATGTTACTAATTATGTAAGTGATGCATCCCTAACTCAAGCTAAGAAAACTAATAATAATGATTCATTAACTAAAGATAGTGATGAATATAAAGAAATATATAATCAATTCTTTGGTTCAGTTATGGCAACAATTAATCCTAATCATAAAGCTGATAATACTTATACTGATAATAATGAAGTAGTACCTGCTGATTATGAATTAGAAGAATTAGCTAAACTTGCAATAAGCGATAAATTACTTGATGAAGATAAAGCAACTGAATATATTAATAGTAGCGAAAGAGTAAATTATCGTAGTAATAGAGCTATTTATTCAACTAATATTCTTGTTGCAGCAAATACAACAAGTCCTGAAGCTTTAACAAAATTACTTGAAATATTATCAAATTATGGCGTAACTCTAGATAAATATCTATCTTATGGTTATAATTATGATAATATTAAGAGAATGTGTGAAAAATCAATTAAGATTTATATTACAGAATATAACGATGAATTAGCTCATTTAGATCCAACATTAACACCAGAAGAAAAACAAAATAAAATTGATGAAATAAACGATAAAATCATTTTAGAAATTGCAGGAACATTACTAAACAAACTTCCAAATGAAGTAAGTGATGCAATTGAAGAAATTGGTAGAATGGATTTATACGCCTTAATTGTAGGTTCAATATTCTTTAAGATTGCAGGATTATTACTACCAATCATTTATATGATTATGGTATCTAATAGCTTAATAGTTGGACAAGTTGATAGTGGATCTATGGCATATGTATTAAGTACATCTACAAAACGTAGAAGTGTAACATTTACTCAAAGTATATTTATGGTATCAAGCTTATTACTAATGTTTATTGCAACAACAATAACTTCATTTATATGCTTTGCAATAGTAGATGTAGAAACAGATTTAACATATGGAAAGCTTGCATTAATTAATTTAGGTGCATTCTTAGTATTATTTGCTATGAGCGGTATTAATTTCTTCACATCATGCATATTTGATAGATCTAAACGTAGTATGGCTATTGGTGGAGGATTATCAATATTCTTCTTAGTAGCAACAATGCTTGGATTATTCGGAAGTAAAGTAATACCATCAGTAGTTAGAATTAAAGCACTAGATAATTTTAACTATGTATCAATAATTTCATTATTTAATGTTGTAAAAATTCTAGATGGTAAAGCAAGCTTCATTCCTGGATTAATCATATTACTTGTTATTGGTTTAATAGGTTATATTGCAGGAAGTATCATCTTCAAAAAGAAAGATTTACCATTATAAAAAAAGAACTTGGTCAATTCCAAGTTTTTTTGTTTTAAAATATATATTATGTATTGTAAAAGTATATACATTTATGTTACAATTTGTATTGTAAGAGGTGATTAAATTGTCAAATAAATCAGCAAATCTATGTATTAGAATAGAACCAGAAGTAAAAGATAAAGCAGAAGCAATATTATCTGAATTAGGAATACCTGCATCAAATGCAATTAATATTTTTTATAAGCAAATAATAATACAAAACGGTCTTCCTTTTGATGTTAAATTATCTAGCAAAATAATTGACGAAAGCAAGATAACTGAAGAAGAGCTTTCTCAAGAATTAAAAAAATCATATTTAGATGTAATGAATGGTGGGAAAACATATACAGTTAACGAATCAATGGAGAGACTAAATAGAAAAAAGAATGGAATATGATATTTTAATTAGTGCTAATGCACAAGATGATATTGAAAACATATATAATTACATAAGATATGAATTAATAGCAAAAATAGTGCAGATAAAATAATTGCTTTAATATTCGAATCAATTAAAAGCTTATCATTAATGCCAAATAGGCATGCAATAGTTGATATTGATTGTCTAAATGAATTAAAAATACACAGTTTCATAGTAAAAAACTATAAAATATATTATTTTATTGATGAGTCTAGACATATTGTGACGATATTAAGAATATCATCAATAAAAATGAATACTAATAGTTGTTTGACTAGACTAATAAAAAAAAGAGATGATAGCAATGAGCAATAAACACTCAGTACATGAAATACTTGATTTAAATTCAGAAGAAAAAGAATGGTTTCAAGTACAAGAAAAAGTTTCTAATCTTCTTGTTGATATTATAAGTAGAAGAATAGATTTAAATATGTCTCAAAGAGATTTAGCAAAAAAATGTGGTATTAAGCAACCAATGATAGCTAGAATAGAAAGATTTGATGCAACTCCTAGAATAGACACTTTAATAAAAATGTGTGATGCTTTAGGATTACAAATAAAAATAGTGGAAGCTGACAATAATGAAAACAAAAAAACATATACAGTTAACGAGTCAGTAGAAAAGATAAATAAAAAAAATAAGTAAAAAATACGTGAGATTGATTCTCACTTTTTTACATTATTAAACAAATTTGTTTTATAATCTTTAAAAAACTATTATATTTGATATAATAGAAATAGAAATAAAAAATATAAAGGAGATATATTTATGCTTACAGTTATTAAACATCCACTTATTGATACTAAATTATCAATTATGAGAGATGAAAAAACTCATTCAAAAGAATTTAGAGAAAGTATTAATGAAATTGCTTCATTTATGTGCTTTGAAGTATTCAAAGACTTAAAAACACATGAATCAGAAGAAACTTATAACACACCAACAGGTTACACTCTACATAGAGTAAAGCTTGATGATAAAATTATTATTGTTCCTATTCTTAGAGCTGGTATTGGTCTATGCGATGGAATTAAAAATATGATTCCAACAGCAAGAATCGGACATATTGGTATGTATAGAAATGAAGAAACATTAGAACCTGTTGAATATTATTTTAAACTTCCAGAAGTTAAGAATCCACTAGTTTTAATTGTTGATCCTATGCTTGCTACAGGAGGAAGTGCTGTAGCTGCAATTACTGCATGTAAAAAACGTGGATATACAAATATCCGTTTAATGTGTTTAGTAGGTGTTCCTCAAGGAGTAGAAGCTGTTGAAAAAGCACATCCTGACGTACATATCTATTTAGCAAGTCTAGATGAAAAATTAAATGAAAAAGGTTATATTATTCCAGGATTAGGTGATGCTGGAGACAGAATCTTTGGAACTAAATAATTAGATTAATTACAATCAAAAAAGTGGCTTAATTGCCACTTTTTTTATCTACAAATTTTGCTTTAAAATCTTTAGGAGTTAATCCTGTTACACGCTTAAAACTTTCTGTAAAAGTAGATGTATTTAAATATCCTACTTTTAATGCTATTTCTTTAAAATTTAATTTTGGATTACTTACAAGTAAACTTTTTGCTTTACATATTCTAAGCTTATTCAAATGAACAATAGGACTATCATGCATATATGCTTTAAAAGCCTTAGTAAAATATGTAGTGCTATAATCACTTATAGAAGCAAGTTTTTCAATGGTTAAGTCACATTCTTTATAATGTTCATACATATAAATAATGATATTTTTGCTATTTTTTTTAAAAATAACAATAGAAAAAAGGACAAATTAATATAAAATGTATTAAAATAATGATTATAGGATGAGATATATATGAAAAAAATATCTATTTTATCTTTATTATTATGTTTATGTTTATTTTTCATAACTGGTTGTGAATTTGGAGAAAAAACTACTGAAAAGCCTACTGAAACAACTACTAAAAAAAACTACTACTGAAAAATCAACAACTACACCAGCAAGTGAATTAGTTAATGATAACGGTATTTTTACAGTTGCTAGAAGTTATACATTCAATTATTCTCATACTGAAAAAATATCTGGTGAAGATGTTACAACTACAATATCTCAAAGATTAGCTTTTGATACAGAAGGCAATGTAAAACTTACAAATTTAAGTACAAGTGCCACAAAAGAATATACTTATTCAATTGATGACACTAATTTAATGACTTGTATAAGCAAAGAAGATACAACAAAAATCGATTATTATTATTATTATTACTTCGTAGATATCATTGTATCAGCTGATTTGTTCTTAATGCCTGGTACATTTGATGGTGAATCAGTAAGTCAAAGAGGAACAACTACAATTGGACAAGTTTCATATATTATAATTAAGCAAGGAGATGTTCCAGCTGTATTATCAAACGATTCATCAAATGAAAATAAATATTATACATTACGTAAGAACGGAACACTAGGAACATCTGGAACTAGAGTTAAAGCTGATCAATTAGCTAAATTCGATTCATCTACGATTGGTAGATATGCTACAACTTTAACTGTAGGTTCTGGTTCAAGTCAAAAGATTAATCCAGTAATCGTAAATGTAATTAATGCGGACTAATACTCTATTAGTCCCTTTTTTTATTTTAAATTGACAAAATATAGTTATTACTATATAATTATTTTGAAATATTCGGGTAATCGAGCAGAAATGTTAGGAAAGTCCATGCTAGCACAGTCTGAGATGACTGTAGTGTTTGTGCTAGATGAATAAATAAATCTAGGCTATGACGGCGTTATCAATACCCTAAATCAATTGATATGGTGAGATACTCAAAAGTGCCACAGAGACGAGCTTTATAGAAATATAAAGATGAAACGAGGTAAACCCCTCAAGCTAGAAACCCAAATTTTGGTAGGGGAGTCTTCAAATAGGAAATGAACTAGATGAAGGATAGGAAACTATAGATAAATGATTACCGATTACAGAACATGGCTTATAGAATATTTCATAAATTATAAGGACTTTAGAGTCCTTTTACTTTGAAAGGATGTGTAATTATGGATAGAAAAAACTTAATAAGAAACTTTTCCATTATTGCACATATCGATCATGGTAAATCAACTTTAGCTGATAGAATCTTAGAGCTAACAGGAGCACTAGAAAAACGTGAAATGAAAGATCAAATCCTTGATTCAATGGATTTAGAGCGTGAACGTGGAATAACTATTAAATTAAATGCTGTTGAATTAAATTATAAAGCAGATGATGGTAACACTTATATTATGCATTTAATTGACACTCCAGGACATGTAGACTTCACTTACGAAGTAAGTAGAAGCCTAGCAGCTTGTGAAGGTGCTATTTTAGTAGTAGATGCAGCACAAGGAATTGAAGCTCAAACTCTTGCTAATGTTTATTTAGCACTAGATAACAATCTAGAAATATTACCATTAATAAATAAAATAGATTTACCAAGTGCTGATCCTGATAAAGTAAAAAAAGAAATTGAAGATGTTATAGGTATTCCTGCAGATGAAGCAGTCTTAGCTAGTGCTAAAGAAGGAATAGGAATAAAAGAAATATTAGAGCAAGTAGTAAAATATGTTCCAGCTCCTAAAGGTAGTGAGACCAACCCTCTTCAAGCTTTAATATTTGATTCAGTTTTTGATGCTTATAGAGGAGTAATTCCAACTATTAGAGTAGTAAATGGACGCGTTAAAAAAGGTGACACTATTAAAATGATGAGTAATGGTGCAACTTTTGAAGTAGTCGAAGTTGGAGTACATACACCAAGAGAAGAAAAGCGTGAATTCTTAGAGGCAGGAGATGTAGGTTTTTTAACTGCATCAATTAAAGATATTAATCTAGTTAGAGTTGGTGATACAATCACTCTAGCAAACAATCCAGCCAAAGATCCACTACCAGGTTACAAAGTAATGAATCCAATGGTTTACTGTGGATTATATCCAATAGATAGCGCCAAATATAACGATTTAAAGGATGCACTAGATAAACTTAAGCTAAATGATGCATCTTTAGTATATGAGCCTGAAACAAGCCAAGCATTAGGTTTTGGATTTAGAACAGGTTTCTTAGGACTTTTACATATGGAAATAATTCAAGAACGTATTGAGCGTGAATTTAAAATTGATTTAATTGCTACAGCTCCATCTGTAATTTATCACTTATATTTAACTGATGGAACTGATTATACAATAGAAAATCCAAGTAAAATGCCTGATGTACAAAAAATAAGTAGAATTGAAGAGCCTTACGTAAAAACATCAATTATGACTCCAGAAGAATATGTTGGATCAATTATGGATTTATGTCAAAATAAACGTGGAATATTTAATAATATGCAATATATTGATGATAAACGTGTTAATTTGACTTATGAAATGCCTTTAAGTGAAATAGTTTATGATTTCTTTGATAAAATAAAAAGTCAAACTAGAGGTTATGCTTCATTTGATTATGAATTTAGTGAATATAAGCAAAGTGCTCTAGTTAAAATGGATATTATGCTTAATGGTGATATAGTTGATGCCTTATCAACAATTGTTCATAAAGATTTTGCCTATAATAGAGGTAAAGTTATAACTGAAAAATTAAAAGATATTATACCTAAACATCAATTTGAAATACCTGTTCAAGCAATGATTAATAATAGAGTTATTGCTAGAAGCGATATAAAAGCTTATAGAAAAAATGTACTTGCCAAATGTTATGGTGGAGATATTTCAAGAAAGAAAAAGCTACTTGAAAAACAAAAAGAAGGAAAAAAGAGAATGAAATCAATTGGTTCAGTTGAAATTCCTCAAGAAGCATTTATGGCAATACTTTCAAGTGATGAAAAGCAAGTCAAATAGACTTGTTTTTTTCATTTTTATTTCAAAAAAAATAATAATATAATATAATTATATTTAAAGGAGTTGATAATAATGAAAAAATTAATATTTAGCGTATTATCTATTTTGTTATTGATTACTCTTTTAGGCTGCAAAAGGCAAATAAGACTTAAAAACAAAACCGCAACAATAGATAATGTAAATAAAATAGGTAAAAATATAAAAAATATAGATTTAGAATTTGATAGAGCTAGTTTTAATAAAACATTAAATGAGTCATTAGATGCTATAATGGATGCCAAAACATATGATGTAGTAGATGAAACATTATATAAACTAATAAACAATATCAATGATCTAACCAATAAATATTATGCTTCACAAGCATTGATGGATTATGATCAAGAAAACTTATTATATGAAGAAAAATATAAAAATATAAGAGATTCCTATAATGATTATGTTATATTTTATAATAAAATGATTGTTGAATTATCTAATAATGATGAATATATAAGTCTGTTTTTTAGTGGATATAGTCAAGAAGATATAGACTATGAAGTAGAAATGGCAAGAAAAAAGATGGATGAAAAATATATTAAACTTACTGAAGAGCTAGATGATTTAGTTAATGAATCAAATAAAATAGATATAGACTTATCAAAACAAACTTATGATATAGAATTACTTGATATAACTTATAATTTTATAAATAAAAACAAAGAAATATCTGAACTATTAGGTTATGATTCTTATGTTGAATATGCAGATGTTTCAAGAAATAGAAGCTATTTAAGAAGCGATGCTAATGATTTTATTAAAAACACTAAAACATATATAGTTCCTTTAATGAATGATGATCATAGCTTTTTAGATATAAGAAGTAGCTTTCAAAAATTATCATTTGCCCAACAAAATTATTATATAGAATTTGCTATGTCATCAATTTTTGATAAAGATTATTACACATTTAATCTTATAAAAGATTATTCAAAAAAAGTAGGTGGATCTTACTATAGAACATTCCATGACTTTATTGATAATGGTAAATATGTATTTGCTAAAAGTGATAGCTCATTAGATGTTGCATATACAAATAATATGTTATCTTTTTTTGGTAAAGGTTATCAAAGTGCATCATCAGTAATTCATGAATTTGGTCATTTTTATTCATATACAAACCCACTAACAAAAACCAGATCACTTGATTTAAATGAATTTTATTCACAGTCAAACGAATTCTTATTTACAAGCTATTTAGAGCAAAACTCAAGTAAAAATGTCATTCCTGTATATGAATTTAAATCAAAAGAATTGTTAGATAATGCATGTTACACAATAGTTATTGCATCAGCATTAAGAGAATTTGAAGAAGAACTATATTCAAAAACTCTTACAAATAAAGATGAAATAGTTGAAATTTGGAATAAGATCAATACAAATAGCTATAAAGGACTATTAAAAAGCTTTTGGAAGTTAGAATGTAGATACGATATGTATTATTTATCGTATGCAACAAGCATAACAGGAGCTATTAATTTATATAATCAAAGTAAGATTAATCTAAATGATGGAATTAATAAATATATTAAAGCTATAAATAATCAAAATATAGATGATGATATAGAACAAATACTAAGTAAATGTGGCATATATTCACCATTTGATGAAAATGCATTTAAAGAAATTGTTAAAACACTAGAAGAAAAGAGATAAATCACATGAAAAAAATAGGAATTAATTTAATTATAGGCACAATAATTTCAATAATACTTATTGTTATATCTTTGTTAGTAATAAAGCCAAATTATACATATATGACTAAATTTAATGAGAAAATATGGCTTTCTACAGACAACAAAACATTTAGTAATGAAAACGAGATAATCTCGTATGAAAGAAAAGATAATTTGCTAACTGTAACATATGAAAATAATAAATTTGTTTATGATAGCGAAAGCGGAAGAACTGTTTTTGCATGTGATGGTAAAATATTTGAAGCAAAATATATTAATGGTACTATTAGTTTTGAATCTCTTACTCCAGAAGAAATTGCATCACTATATAAGTATATAGTTTTACTTACAGTAACAAAATATGATAACGATAAAATAAATGTAACAACGCAAAAGATAATATGTGTTATTTTAAGCATATTTATAGGCTATATTTTAAGTTTTTTAGCTTATCCTATAATTTTATACGAAAAAGTTAAAGAAAATCAAAAATTAGCCTTTATTTCAGTCTCTATGACAATAGTGCTATGTTTAGCAAGTGCTTTTTACATTTATTTTACATTAAAATAAGTTGAAAAAAGTATACTTTGGGTTTATAATTTAAAGTAGGAAAGGTGGTCTTTAGTATGGCAAGTTCAAAAAGCGATTACTTTGGATTAGATTATATCGTAAGTTTAATCTTAGCTATTATTCCTATTACATCATGGGTATGTGGAATTATCACTAGAATTCAAGATGGTCATATCGTAGCTGGTATTATCAGAATTTTCTTAGGATGGATTACTTGGATTTTAGACTTAATTTTCATGATTGTTAATAAGAAGATCTTTAGATTACTTCAAGTTTAATCTGAAAAAGACATAAAAGATAGAGGGTTATAAGCCCTTTATTTTTTTATTTTAAAAAGAATTATGTAAACTAGGAAAAAAAGTAGTATAATAATACTAGGTGGTACTATGCGCGGTTTATATATACATATTCCTTTTTGTAAAAGAATATGCACATATTGTGATTTTACAAAAAGAGTTCCAAAAGATAATTTAATGATAAAAGAATATCTAAAATATTTAAAAGAAGAACTTTTTTCATATGAAAAATATTTTAGCAGTATAGAAACTATTTATATAGGTGGTGGAACACCTACATTACTAGATGAAACAGATTTAACAATTTTATTAGATATGTTAAAAGATTTTAAGAATATAAAAGAATACAGTATAGAAATAAATCCAGAGACATTAACTTTAGATAAAGTTAAGATATTAAAAAAATATGGAATAAATAGATGTAGTATTGGTGTAGAATCATTTGACGATAATACATTAAAAATACTTGGTAGAAGTCATACAAAAAATGATATTTATAACGCAGTTAAAATGCTTAAAGATAATGGCTTTACCAATATAAATATAGACCTAATATTTGCTGTTCCAGGGCAGAATATATCTAGTATTGAAAACGATTTAAAAGAGTTTTATAAACTAGATATAAATCACCTTTCATACTACTCGCTAATACTTGAAGAAAACACAATTTTATACCATAAATATAAACACAATTTATTTAAGCCAATAGATAATGAAATAGAAGCAAAAATGTATGAATTTATTATTAACGATTTAGAAAAAAATGACTTCAAACAGTACGAAATCAGTAATTTCTCTAAAAATAATAGTGAATCAATTCATAATAAAATTTACTGGGAAAATAAAGAATATATTGGGGTTGGTTTAGGTGCTTCAGGATATGTTGATAGTACTCGTTATACCAATAATAACCTACTAAAAGAATACTATAAAAAGTATAGAAAAACTGAAGAATTTATTGATAAAAATACTAAATTTAGTGAAGAAATGATTTTAGGCTTAAGAATGCTTAAAGGAATTAATATAGATTTTGTGAATAAAAAGTACGATAAAGATATTTTAAACGACTTTAGTGAGTTAAAAAAATATGTAAATAATGGCTTTTTAGCTATAGATAATGGCTATTTGCATCTAACTAAAAAAGGTTTATTAATAGGTAATGATATATTTGAATTATTTATTTAAGGATGTGATAATATGGACTATCCAATAGATTTTCAAAAAAATGATTTTAAATTTTATTTACAAGTAAATAAGCATTTATCTAATAATTCAATAGAATCATATATCACAGATTTAACTAAATATATTGATTTTTTAAAGAAAAAATATGAAGTTAAAGATTTATCTGATATAACAAATGAAATGGTAAAAAAATACGTTCAAAGCTTAAAAAAAGGCGGTTTTGAATCATCAAGCATATCACGTAAAATATCTGCGATAAAAGCATTTCATAAATATATTTCTAACGATTTAGGAATAACTAATGTTACAGTTAATTTAAAGAAGCCTAAAAAAGAAGAAAAACTACCTATTGTTTTATCGTTAGAAGAAATAAATATGATGTTTGATACTATTAAAACTAATGAACCATTAGATTTAAGAAATAGATGTATGTTAGAGTTTTTATATGGATCAGGACTTAGAATTTCTGAATTATTAGCTTTAAACACAGAAAATATTAGTCTACACAAAAAAGAACTACATGTTATAGGAAAAGGAAATAAAGAAAGAATCGTTCCTTTATCCGATATGGCAATTGATGCTTTTTCTAAGTGGATGAGTAAAGGTAAAAGTCATATAAAAACAAAGAATAATAACTTATTATTCGTTAATAAAAATGGTGAAAAACTAACTAGACAAGGTGTATGGAAATTAATTAAGCAAATTGCAAAAGATGCTGGTATAACTAAAGAAATATCTCCGCATACACTTCGTCACAGCTTTGCTACACATTTATTAAACAACGGTTTTAACCTAAGATATGTACAGTTTTTATTAGGTCATAAAGACATTTCAACAACACAAATATATACACATATAACTACAGATAAATTAAGAGAATCTTATTTATCATGTCATCCTAGAGCAAAAGGAGGTAATAATGATGTTTAAAAGAGTATTTTTAATTGTTTGTGATTCACTAGGTGTAGGCGAACTAGAAGATGCTAAGAATTATGGAGATTGTGGAACAAATACACTTGCTCACATAATAGATGCATATAAAAAAAATAACCTAGAATTAAAGATTCCAAAGCTAAAAAGACTAGGTTTTTCCAATATTTTAAGCGATAAGTCAAAAAATAAGCCGCTTGCTTATTATCAAAAATTAAAAGAAGTTTCAGCTGGAAAAGATACTTTAACTGGTCATTTTGAAATGATGGGTGTAAAGGTTACTACACCATATATTACATTTACTAAATTTCCAGATGAATTAATAAAAAAAATAGAAGAAATATCAAACCATAAAGTTATCGGTAACGAAGTAGCTAGTGGTACTGAAATAATTAATAGACTAGGTGATTTAAGTGTTAAAGAAAAAGCTTTAATTGTTTATACATCAAGTGACTCAGTACTTCAAATTGCTGCACATGAAGAATGCATTTCTCTAGAAGAATTATACGATATTTGTAGTAAGGTTAGAGAAATAACTATGGTTGATGAATATAAGGTTGCACGTATTATAGCTCGTCCTTTTTTAGGAGATAAAAACGGTAATTATTATAGAACACCTAATAGACATGATTATGCCTTAAATCCTCCAAAAAAGACAGGATTAGATTATTTAAAGAATAATAACTATAGTGTTATATCAATTGGTAAAATCGTTGATATTTTCAATAAAAATGGTATTACAGAGTATTTTAAATCAAAATCAAGTGAACACGGAATGGCACAAACATACGAAATGTTAGATAAAGACTTTACCGGATTATGTTTTACTAATTTAGTTGATTTTGATTCATCATACGGACATAGAAGAGATCCAATTGGTTATGGTAATTTACTAATGATTTTTGATAAATTTATAACTAGGTTTATGAAAAAAATGAATGATAGTGATTTATTAATCATAACTGCAGATCATGGAAATGACCCAACACACACAGGAACTGATCACACAAGAGAATTTGTTCCACTAATTGTATATTTCAATAATTGCAAAGGTAAAAAATTAAGCAATAACGATACTTTTGCTAATATTGGTAAAACAATATTAGATAATTTTAACATTAAAAACGATTTAATCGGCGAAAGCTTCTTAAAAGAATTAAAATAATTTTTTTATTAATATATAAAAAATTAGTGCTTAAAAAAAAATTTAGGTATATAATAAAAGCGGAATTACTTTAGAAAGGATGTGGTAATATGAATTTCATTGAAGAAATTAAGGCTTTAATAGAAAAAGCTTATAATGATAAAGAAATCAATTTAACTGAAGAATTAAAGCATTATCATGAAAAAGATATTGCCGATGCTTATCTAGAGTTAGATGCAGAAAAACAAGAGTTTTTAAGAGATAATATTGATGAACAATTACTATCAAATATATTCTCATATTTTGCTGAAGAAAATATTGATGTAATTGAAGAACTACCAAACGAAGAAATTGCTGATATCGTCGAGTTAATGGACGTTGATGATGCCAAAGACGTACTAGATGAATTAGATGAAGAAAAGCAAGATGAAGTAAAGGAATTAATGGAAGGTGAAATCAAAGATGATTTAAAACTAGTTGATTCCTTCGAACCAGAAGAAATTGGTAGTATAATGACAACAAACTTCATATCAGTTACAACTGATTTAACAATAAAAGAAGCTATGAAAGAGGTTGTAAATCAGGCAGGAGATAACGATAATATCACAACAATTGTAGCAGTTGAAAAAAACGATAAATTCGTTGGAACAATCGATATTGTTGATATTATTAGAGGCAAACAAACTGAAAGTGTAGAAACAATAATTAGACATAATACTCCATATATTTATGCACATGAACTTATTAGTGATTCACTTGAAAAGTTAAGAGAATATAATCTAGATATTACTCCAGTATTAGATCATGGAGACCATTTACTAGGTGTAATTACAAGTGATGACTTAGTTAATATCGTAGATGAAGAATTAGGAGAAGACTATGCAAAACTAGCCGGTTTGTCTAGTGAATCAGATTTAGATGAACCTATTAGAATAAGCGTTAAAAAGCGTATTCCTTGGTTAATAATTTTATTATTATTAGGTCTTGGAGTATCTGTTTTAATATCAGGATTTGAAAATGTAATTTCAACTATTACTGTAGTAATGTTTTTCCAAAGTTTAATACTTGGAATGGCAGGTAATGTTGGTACGCAAAGTCTAGCTGTTACAGTTAGAGTTATATCCGATACGGATTTAACAAAAAAAGAAAGTGCAAAGCTGATTTTTAAAGAATTAAAAGTAGGATTTGCAAACGGATTTATATTATCAGTTATATCATTTGTTTGTGTATTCTTATTTTTATTTATCAAGCACAACGGAATAACAGAAGGTACAGCATTTAGTATGTCAGATACTTTAAAACTAACAATGTCTGTTAGCTTATCACTAGTATTAGCAATGACTTTATCAAGTTTATTTGGAACAACAGTTCCTATACTTTTAAAGAAGTGTAAAGTTGACCCAGCAACAGCAAGTGGACCATTTATCACAACAATAAATGACTGTGTTGCGGTGTTATGTTATTATGGTTTAGTATTGATATTGTTTTATAATTTAATATTTCATTAAGGAGGGATAACTATGGATGATTTTGTATTAGAAATAGTAGATATAGTTAAAAAGGCCATAAACGATCCTGAAATAAACCTTAATGAAGCTTTAAAGCACTATCATGAAAAAGATATAGCAGATGCTTATCTAGAGCTAAATAAAGAAGAACAGGATTATTTTAGAGATCATATAGATGAACAATTACTATCTGATATTTTCGCCTATTTTGCAGAAGAAAATATAGAAGCAATTGAAGAACTACCAAACGAAGAAATTGCTGATATCGTTGAGTTAATGGACGCTGATGATGCTAAAGATGTATTAGACGAATTAGATGAAGATAAACAAGATGAAGTCATGGATTTAATTGAAGGTGAAATAAAAGAAGACCTTGAATTAATCAATTCATTCAATGAAGATGAAATTGGTAGTCTAATGACTACAAACTATATTGATATTAGAAGTGATTTAACTATAAAAGATGCCATGAGAAGATTAATTAAAATGGCAAAAGATAATGACAATGTTAAAACATTAATTGCTGTAAATAAGGAAAATGAATACTTAGGTACAGTTGATCTAAAAGATTTAATCAAAGCAAGAGCTAAAGACGATTTAGAGACCATTATTAGGCAAAATACACCGTTTTTATATGCAAATGACTTAATAGATGATTCTATAGAAAAAATCATTGATTATAACATGGATATTATACCTGTTATAAGCGAGAAAAATAAGCTTTTAGGTGTTTTAACTAGTAGTGATGTAGTAGAATTAGTAGATGATACTTTAAGCGAAGATTACGCTAAATTAGCCGGTATGTCTGAAGAATCAGATTTAGATGAATCATTATTCCAATCAATTAAAAAGCGTATACCTTGGTTAATGATATTATTAATTCTTAGTATTTGCGTTTCAATGTTAATAAGCTGTTTTGAGCATATTGTAGCAACAATAGCAACAATTATGTTCTTCCAAAGCTTAGTACTTGATATGGCCGGTAATGTAGGTACACAGAGTCTGGCCGTAACTGTTAGAGTTATATCTAATAGTGAAATATCTAAAAAAGAAGAACGAAAGCTTATTTTTAAAGAAATAAGAGTTGGTTTCTTAAACGGATTAATACTTGCAGTAGTATCATTTGTAGTAGTATTATTATTCTTACTTGCTAAATCTAATATAAGCCATGATGAAATAATTGCAGGTAACGGATTTAATATATATGATTGCTTAAAAGTATGTGGTACAACAAGTATAGCGCTAGTTGCAGCAATGACTCTATCAAGCCTATTTGGAACAGTTGTTCCTATAGTACTTAGAAAGATGAAAATCGACCCTGCAGCTGCTTCAGGACCATTTATAACAACATTAAATGACTGTATAGGTGTATTATGTTACTATACTTTAGCTTTATTAATGTTTATGGCAATCTTATTTTAGGAGTAAACATGGATAAAGAAAAAATAGAATTTGAAGATTTAAATCTAAAAGAAAATAACAAAAAAGAAACAAAATATATAACTGAATTACCTGCCGGATTATTATCAATGTTATTTATGGGCATTTCACTTGGCCTATTACCAGTATTCTTAACAATTGTTAAAATGAATAAAGAATCTAATAATTATAATTTAATACATACATTTGGAATTGTTTGTTTAATAATAGATTTTATCCTGTTAATATTACAAATAATGATTCCAATGAGATTATTCTTAAATTATCAAAAATTTAGAAGTAAGCAAATTCAATCAATAAATACTATTTGTGTGTTAAGTGTTGCAGTAATAATCATAACAATTGTGCTTGGATTCATATTTATAATGTAAAAGTGGTCTAAAAATGGATCACTTTTTTATTTTTTACATAAAATCACGAAAAATGAAGATTTTTATTATTTTTTTAAAAACTAAAAAAACATAGGCGAATACTATATTTTTTGTGTTTTTTTGCGTTTTTTTGGGTTAAAAAATAGGAATTGAAAAAAAATAGTTTAATAAATTATTCACCTCAAACCAAATATTTGGAGGTGATTTTTTATATTTTTTGGCAAAAGAAGTGAAAATAAAAAATTTGGAACAATAATTTATTCATTTTATAGAAATCATAAATTTTAAAACGTGATTCAATTTTAAATATTAAAAGGCAAGCACAAAAAAAAAATCTAAAAATAACAATTTATGAATTTTAAAATTCAAAAATGAATTTGAATAATATAATCATAGATACTTCAGATTCAAAATAAAATTTAGAGCAAATCAGAAGATACATATAATAATGAAAACGAGATTTCAATTTATGAAAATGAATTTCTCTTTTTTTGTTTTATGAAAATATTTTCATTTTTAAAACCAAAATTAGGATGAATAACTTGGTGCAATAATTAAGAAATGAGAAAGTGATTTGTTCAAGTATCTATCAATCAATCTCTAAAATTAAAACGAGATCAAATGAAACATGACAATACAAAATTAGATTTTTTAGGGCTCAAATTACAGAGTCAAAAGATAAATCCAATTAACAATTTATATTTCGATTTATAATTTTAAAATGAGCTTTAAGATATTTTTGAGATTTAAAAATAGAGATTGAGATTTTAAAAATAAGACAACAAATCATCTTGAATTCTAAAAATAACATACTAAATCCTTAAAAATAGCAAAAATATAGGTTCTAATTCAAAAAAATAGTTAATATTGGCTCAGTTAAGCCATAATTATTCATTTTAAGCCTATTTTAACTAAAATTACATAAATTGGCTAAAAAACTACCCCAAAAACTCAGACACAAACTATGACATAAACAATGCCAAACACATAAAATATATAAAATGAATGCTTAAATTGTAACCATTTTCAATAAATTATAAAATAGTCAAAAATTGACCCTCTCCAAGGCATATTAGAACTATAGTTTTAGATTTTTAGAGTTTTCAACTTTTCCATATTTTCCACAACACCCAAAAAATGCGCTACATTACTACGTTTTTACAAGTTTACATAATATATATTATAGGAACAAATAAAAATAGAAAAAAACACTGATTTCGTAAAATAAAAACTACCCTCGTAGCAAGTTGGGGTAGTTTATCTGAGTATAAAATAGCGTTTACTACCACTTTAATCACTGACATCAAATTAAAATGGGGTAGTTTAACATAAATATCGATTTAAAATGAGCGATTGAGATATAAAAAATAGGTCAATCATCTTCTTCAGCGTTCTTAATCGCTAAAATCGAATATTTTGACCTAAATTTCTTAAATTCACTTCTTCTACTTCTTTTCAAGGAAATCGTCGTCGTCAAATAGTTGATTCACATCATAATCGAATCCAGATCTTAAAATGAATTTCTTCATCCATTTTGCTGATCTACCTGTTCCAAGAGATTCAATCTTTCCTTCCTCTTGAAGTCTATCAAGTGTTCTTTCAATTGTCTTGCTACTAACATTTGGATGCATCTTTTGAATTTCTGATTTTGTAAATGTCTCACCTGGGAAATTCAAAATTGATAATTCTACATCATTTGTCTTTGAGAACTTATTGTCTACAACAAATGAGTATTTTTGCTTTTCATCTTCTAGATTGTCATAACATTCAAGTAATCTTTCAATAATAAATGCATGTATAACCGAAACATTCGCAAATCCATTATTCCAGTTAAATGAGCTTTGACCAATTGCATTATGAAAACTTTTCATATTTTCATAAATTTTACTGAAAAACGATTTATAGTTAAATACATCAAACTCATATTTAAATAACATAATGTATAAAACAATGTATGAAGCAAATTCATTTACATCATAATTAGCATTTTCTTCAAACACTTTTGTGTTATAAAAATCTATAAAAAAGCTTGTTATAAGTAATGTGACTTCATATTTTTTAGTTTTATGCATAGATTCAAACTTCTTAATCATATCAATTAAGACTAAATCAAGTTTACTATTTACTACTGTTTCTTTTTTATTTTGAATAGATTTTTCTACTGTTTTTTCTACTCTAAATTTAACTTTTGTAACTCCATCAAACATCATATTTGTTAAGCTTAATATATCATTAGCAAGTAACTCAATATGATTAATATTATAAATTATATGTTTAAATAACTTTTTAAGATTTAAAACTATCTTTTCGCTATTGTTTTTAGGAACAATATCTTTTTTTGCTAATAGTTTTAATCTTTCAATAGTTAAGTCAAGTCTCATAATTTGTGCGAAAGATATAACTTCTTCTTGAATATTAACATTTCTAAATGCATTTAAATCTTTTTTAAATAAAGAATTATAATATGAATCCTTACCACTAAAGCGATATAGATTCATCATATCTAAAAGCATTGTAGTCGGAATTGCAGTGTTTATTGCATTATCAAGACAACTCAAGATATCACCTCCAAAACACTTAAATTTTAGCGTTTAAAGCTATTTAAAACAACTTCCTCCAATGAATTCTCTAAGTATAGAATTATTTGGAACTAAACTATCATCAATTGTAACAAAATATTTTAAGAATTTAACAATTCTATTTGCATTCGCAAAGTCTTTATCTTCTCTTTTTACAGTTAAGAATAATGGTAGTGCATATTTTTTTAATACGCATAGTTCATATGCAAGTTCAGTATTAAATATATAATCTGCATCTTCTTGACAGTCATAAATCCACTTGAACTCACCACGTCTAACACTTGGCCAAATATCAAGTGTTTGACTTACATCATAATTTCTAAATAAATGATCTCTAACAGCTCTTCTAATTAATCTTATATCTGTAATTCTTACAGGGTTATTTTCATCAATATTTATTTGTTGCTGTGGAGAAATAAATATTTTATATTTTGAATCACGAGGAATAGATCTTGTTAGTTTTTCATTTAACGCATGAATTCCTTCAATAATTACAATCGAATTAGCTTGTGGAGTAATTATTTTATATCCATCACGCTTTTGACTAACAAA
Organism: bacterium; assembly: GCA_024694145.1. Lineage (GTDB taxonomy): Bacteria > Bacillota_I > Bacilli_A > Acholeplasmatales > JAEDCM01 > RGIG10196. The sequence goes on from JAILKD010000041.1 coordinate 25,611, forward strand.
GTTAAAGATAGGTATTTTTGTTTCTTTACCTTGCATCAAACTAAACATATCTTTATTGAATCTAGCTATATCTAGTGCATCAATAGTTTCAAAATCTTTTTCACCAAATTCATCAATAGGAATATCTTTATTATCAAGATAATAATTATCTAGTGAAATCATAATAGGTTTAAATCCTCTAGAAGATAATTCAACTTTAAGTTTTGTTGCGAATGTAGTTTTACCACTGCTTGATGGTCCGCTAATAGCAACAAGTCTTACCTCATCTTTTCTATCTTCAATTTTATCTCCTATTCTAACAAGTGTTCTATTATGCTTAAATTCACATAAATTAATAAATTCAGCTACACTTTCATGTGTTACTCTTTCATTTAAGTCATAAACATTAGCCATATCGTTCTTTTTGGCCCAATTTTTGGCTTTAAATAATACTTTTGAATATTTAACTTGTTCATAGTTAAAAGGCGGAATTTTACCCTTTGTTTCACTTCTTGGATATTGTAATATCATTTGAGGGAAATATGAGAATAATTTAAAGTCCTTAACATAACTAGTTCTAGGCATCATATTCATATACATATAGTTATAGAATCCCTTACATTCGTAAATATTTACGTGATCTTCTTTTCTATATTTTAAAATATTTACCTTATCCATCATATTTTGTTTAGTATAAATTTCAATAGCATCTTCTTTTTTAATGCTTAATCTATTAAGAGGTAAGTCAGCTTTAATTAATCTATCCATCTCTTTTTTAATTTTAGCTACTTCATCTTCATCAAGCATTATATCCATTTTAGATAAATCAACATATAATGCCATAGAAACAGAATAATTAATTCTAACATCAGCCTTACCATATAAGTTATAAATAGCCATTACAACTAAATAGCGAAGTGTTGCTTCATAGATTCTTACTGCATCTGGGCTATCTACTATATTTAAAAATTCAATTTCACAATCATTTTTAACAATATAATTTAAATCTCTAATAGTTCCATTAACCTTAGCGCAGCAATCTTCTTTTCCTGCAATTTCAATTAATTTTACAGGCTTATTAAACTCTTTTTTCTCATTATTAATCTTTAAAATCAAAATATCACTCCTCAAATTCATCAAAAATTGATATTTGTTGGATTCCTTCAAAATCGTCTTGAACTACTTCTTGACTTTCAACTTCTTCATCGAAGATTTCTACTTCATCATGACGTTCTAAGTTGATCTTTAAAGGTTCACCCATAGATGCTGGAACTACGTTAGTTCCAATCTTATTATCGTTATATTTAAAGTCAAATGCCTTTAAATTTAGACTTGTTTTTGTAGTTGTAATATATAAATCTACATTATCTCTATATTGTGCATAACTTAAAGTATGTGCATCAACTATATAATTTGGATTAGATTTAACTTCTTTAATTACTTCTTCACCACTTCTAGCACGAGAGCTTAACTTAATATCTCCAGCCTTAACTCTCTTAACATTTCCACGTGAAGTTAAAATTAATATATCATGGTTACTTCTAGTATAAATAGCACAGCTTACATCACAAGTTGAATTCATTGCTCTAACTCCACCTGCTTGTGTACCAACTATACTTACTTCATTACTTCTAAATCTTAATGCTTTACCACGCTTATTAAATACAACAATCATAGGATAATTTCTTGCAATATCAACACTTACTACAATATCTTTATCTTGTAGTTTCATTGCTTTAACTGCTTTAGTGTATCTAGATATATTAAAATCAGCTAATTTTGTTTGCTTAATTAAACCATTTTTAGTTGTAATTAAGACATTATAATCCTCATTAAAGTCTTTAATAGCAAATACATTTACAATCTTTTCATTAGGCATAATATGAACAATATTATCAATATATACACCTAAATCTTTCCATTTTTGTTCATCAATCTTATATGCTGGTAAGTATATATAATTACCAAGTGATGTGAATATTAGTAATGTATTTAATGTTGAAATTTCTTCTCTATAGATTAAAGCATCATTTTCCTTTAAGCCACATACTGTTGCTTGATTAAAGCTTCTAATAGATGAACGTTTAACATAACCATCTTTTGTTACACCAACAACAATTTGTTCATCTGTAACAAGTTCTTCTTCATTAATCTTAATATTTTGAATTTCATCTTCAATTTTAGTTTTTCTCTCAGAACTAATCTTAGCTACTTCATTTAATTCCTTCTTAATTACATTAAGTAATTTTCTTTCGCTAGATAAAATAGATTCTAAATTAGATATTTCTGCTTGAAGTTCAGTTATTTCATTTTGAAGTGCTAAGACATCTGTTTTACTTAATCTATATAATTGTAATGTTACAATAGCTTCAGCTTGTTCTTCTGAAAAGCCAAATTTAGCAATTAAATTAGCTTTTGAATCAGCTTTACCATTAGAATGTCGAATTAAATCAATAACTTCATCTAAGATAGATGTCATTTTAATTAAACCTTCACAAATGTGAAGTCTTTTTTTAGCAACAAATAAATCATAATTACTTCTATTTGTAATAACTTCTTTTTGATGATTTAAATATGCTTCTAGGATAGTTTTTAAATCCATTAAAACTGGTTTTCTATTATAAATAGCAACCATATTATAGTTATAAGTTGTTTGTAAATCTGTATTTTTAAATAGATAATTTAAAACTAAATCAGGTTTAGCTTCTTTTTTTAGTTCAATAACAATTTTTAAACCATTTTTATCAGTTAAATCAAGAACATCAGTAATCCCATCAACCTTTTTCTCGATTAAACCGATATTTTTAAATCTAATAACTAAATCTTTCTTATTAACATCATAAGGTAGTTCAGTTATAACTATTCTATTAACTTTAGTATCTAGTTCTATTTCAGCCTTACCACGAACAACTATTTTACCTTTACCTGTTTCATATGCTTGCTTTAAGCCATCTAGCCCTTGAACTATACCACCTGTAGGGAAATCAGGACCTATAACAAACTTTTCTAAATCCTCATTTGTTAGTTCAGGATTATCAATTAAAGCAATAACTGCATCTAAAACTTCTTTTAAGTTATGTGGTGGTATTTCTGTAGCATAACCTACAGCCATACCTGTTGAACCATTAACTAAAAGGTTAGGGAATTTAGCAGGTAAAACTACTGGTTCTTCTTCAGTATCATCGTAGTTTGGAACAAAATCTACTGTCTTTTTATCAATATTTTCAATTAAAAGTTCAGCAGCTTTAGTCATTTTAGCTTCTGTATAACGCATTGCGGCTGGACTATCCCCATCCATAGAACCGTTATTTCCTTGAATGAAGGCAAGTGGCATATTAGTCTTCCAATCTTGACTCATTCTAACAAGTGCTTCATAAATAGATGAATCACCATGTGGATGGTATTTACCCATTACTTCACCGACGATTCTAGCACATTTTTTAGTTTGACTATTTGAATAAATATGCATTTTATGAAGACCATATATAATTCTTCTTTGAACCGGTTTTAGCCCATCACGAGCATCAGGAATTGCTCTATCTTGAATAACTTCTTTGGTATACTTACCAAATCTATCACCAAATATATCTTCTAATTTATCCTCTGAGATTCTTTTATCGATGTATTGATCTAACTTTTCTTTAATATTTGCCATTAGTCTTCACTTCCAATCTCAAAGTTGTCTTCTGTAACAAAGCTTACGTGCTTATCAATCCAGTCTCTACGTGGTTCTACATCATCACCCATTAATACTTTAATTCTTTGTTCAGAGTCTCCAATATCTTCTATTCCAACTCTAACAAGCATTCTATTATTAGGATTCATTGTAGTTTCCCAAAGTTGTTCTGCATCCATTTCACCTAAACCTTTATATCTTTGCACAATATAAGAATTATTTCCTGTATATTTCTTTAATTCATCATCAGTCCATAAATATTTTTGTTCTTTTGATTTAGTTTTTGATTTAACTAAATATAGTGGTGGCATAGCTATATAAACCATACCTTTTTCAATTAATTCTCGCATATAGTTAAAGAAGAATGTTAATAAAAGTATTTGAATATGTGCACCATCGACATCGGCATCTGTCATTATTATAATTTTATTATAATTACACTTTTTAATGTCAAAATCAGCACCAAAATCAGCACCAATAGTGTTAATTATTGTGTTAAGTTCTTCATTTTTAAGTACTTCATCAATCTTACATTTTGCAGTATTTAAAACCTTACCACGTAATGGTAATATTGCTTGAAATCTTGAATCTCTTCCTTTTTTAGCACTACCTCCGGCACTATCACCTTCGACTAAGAATAGTTCATTTAATTCTTTGTTTTTGCCTTGTGCTGGAGTAAGCTTACCATTATTTAATAATTGGTTCTTACTTTTCTTTTTATCTAATCTAACATCATCTCTTGCTTTTCTTGCTGCTTCTCTAGCACGATAAGCTCTTAATGATTTTTGGATTAGATTATTTGCAAATTCTCTATTTTCTTCTAGATAATAATTAAATTTTTCATAAACTATGTTTTCTACAGCCGGTTTTGCATCAGGACTTCCTAATTTATCTTTAGTTTGTCCGACAAATTGTAATTGGTTTTCACCAATTTTTAAAGCAATAACTGCAGTTAAGCCTTCTCTAATATCAACACCTTCAAGTTTTTCTTTTTCTTTTAGAAGGTTATATTTTCTAGCATAATCATTGATTGCTCTAGTTAAGGCGCTCTTAAAGCCTAGTTCATGAGTACCACCATCTTTTGTAATAACGTTATTAACAAAAGAATAGATATTTTCTGAATAATTGTTTGCTGTATATTGCATAGCAACTTCTACAATTATTCTATTTACTTTACCTTCAAAGTAACAAATTTCATGAGTTAATGTTTTTCCTTGATTTAAGAAAGAAACATAATCTTTTATACCTTCAGCAAATTGGAAAGTATCTTTCTTATTACTTCTTTGGTCTACTAAATGTATTTTTAACCCTTTATTTAAGAATGCTTTTTCTCTTAAGCGTTCTTTAATTAAGTCATATTGATAAAGAGTTGTTGAAAAAATAGATGGATCTGGTTTAAACCAAATAGTTGTACCTGTTTCTTTAGTTTCCCCAATAACTTCTAATTCTCCATCAGGGTGTCCTCCATTAGCGTACTTTCTTCTAATGATTTTCCCATCTCTTTTTACAGTTACAATTAAAAATTGAGATAAAGCATTTACAACAGACGAACCAACACCATGTAGTCCTCCTGCTGTTTTATAACCACCATCTTCACTAAATTTACCACCAGAATGAAGGGTTGTTAAAATAACATCAAGTGTAGGTCTACCTGATTCATGCATACCACATGGCATACCACGTCCGAAATCCTCAACCTCAATTGAATTATCATTTTTTATTGTTACATTAATTTTATCTCCATAGCCTGCAGTTACTTCATCAATAGAGTTATCTACTATTTCCCATACTAAATGGTGTAATCCTGTTGAATCTGTACTTCCAATATACATACCAGGACGTTTTCTAACTGCTTCTAGTCCTTCTAATATCTTAATCGAACTATCATCATAGTTGTTTTTAGCCACAATAATTCACTCCTAACGTAATCCTACATTATAAATTATATCATAACTTTTTCCATTTTTTATTCAAAAAAATGTAAAATTAATGTAAAAGTTAATATATTATTTTTAAAACAAATGTGTTATAATCTTATAGTCGAGGGGCTGATAATATGTTTTTTGCAATATTATGCCTATTTATCGCCTATCTTATAGGTTCATTTCCTAGTGCTTTAGTGGTTGGAAAGCTTGCTAAAGGGATTGATATTAGGGAATATGGTAGCCATAATTTAGGTTCAACAAACGCAATTAGAGTATTAGGAAAAAAGTTAGGATTTATCGTATTTTTTCTAGATTTATTTAAAGGCGTTTTGATTGTAGGTTTAACAAGAATATTATATGAAGTTTGCAAATATCAAATTGATTTTAAGAATATAGAAGCATTTAATTTTGTTTTATTTAAACCAATATATTATGGTTTATGTGGAGTTATAGGGCATATGTTCCCTATATTTGCTGGTTTTAGAGGTGGTAAAGCAGTAGCTATTAGTTTAGGTATTACTTTAGTATTTGCTCCAATACCTGCAGTATTATGTTTAATCGTATTTGTAATTACACTTGAATCAACTGGTTATGTATCACTTAGTTCTACTTTCGCAATATTAACTGTATGTATTACAGCAACAATCCAAGAATATTTATTATATGAATACCTTGGTAAGATGGGTATTGAAGTATTAATTTTATTCTATGTTATTTCAGTATTTATGATTGTTAAGCACAGAAAGAATTATGTTAGAATCTTTAAAGGTACAGAATATTCATTCAAAAAGAAAAAGAAAGATGATGATCCTTTTATGGATGATGATAAACCTAAAGAAATTGTTCAAAAAGAAAGAGTTGAAGAGCCTGAAAATCCAGATGATGCAGAGCTTGAAATAGATGAACATAAAGAATTAGATAACAAATAAAAAAAATAAGGCGAGCGCCTTATTTTTTATTCTTTGCGTCTTCCATTGAACGCATAACTTCTCTAACTTGTTTTTCAGATGGTGTTCTACCCATTTGTCTATACATAGCACGAATCATATTTTCATTAACTGGTGGGTTTTTTTGTAAGTATTTAGAAATAACTTTTCTAGCTACCAAAAAGCCAATTATAAATCCTAATATAATACATCCTAATATGATAAAGACGAATCCTACAACTGGTAGGCCTGTCATATTTGCATAAATCATTTTAATCCCCTCATTTCCAAAGTTATTTTACTAAAAATAGGACAAAAATACAAGTATAATATTTACTTTTTCTCATTTTATGTTAAAATAAACTTAAGTGGAGGTGCAACAACATGCCTAGAAAAATTACAGATGAATGCTTAGCTTGTGGTACATGCCAAGGTGAATGCCCTGTTGATGCAATAAGCGAAGGAGATAAATATTCAGTTGATCCTTCTAAATGTATTGATTGTGGTGCTTGCGAAGCAGCTTGCCCAGTTGGTGCAATTGTAGAAGAATAAAAAAGAGTCCATTTGGACTTTTTTTTAATTCTCTAATTCCTTAACAATTTCAACTATATCTCCATATATAGCTAGATTAGCACCACCATCAAATGGTGTTTTTTCTTTATTTAAAACTACAAGTTTATTTCCTCTATAATAATTAATAAAGCCAGCTGCAGGATATACTCTTAAAGATGTACCAACAATTATAAGCATATCAGCCTCACTTATAGCCTTAATTGCGCCACTGATAGTTTCACTATCAAGGCCTTCTTCATATAATACTACATCAGGCTTTATGATGCCACCACATTCGCAGTAAGGTACTCCTTCTGTTTTTATATCAGCTAGATTATAAAATTTATGACATTTCATACAATAATTTCTATAAACATTGCCATGTAATTCATAAACTGTTTTACTACCTGCTAGTGTATGTAAATTATCAATATTTTGAGTCACGATAGTTGCTCCTATTTTAGCAAAATATTTATGAGCTAAATTAGGTAAGGCATTTTTAAAAATCATCTTGTCAAAATAAAATTTATAAAACATTTTTGGATTTCTCATAAAGAAAGAATGACTTATTATTTCTTCAGGAGATAGGCCTTCATATTCAGTTGAATATAAGCCGTTACTACTTCTAAAATCAGGTATTCCTGATGGAACAGATATACCAGCTCCTGTAAATACAACTATTTTTTTAGAAGAATTAATCATTTCTTTTAAGGTTTGAATGTTATTGTTCATCAGCAATCACTACTTCTTCCTTTTGCTTTTCAGCTAATTCTTTTCTAGCATGGCGTTTAATGAATAAGTAATCAACATGCGGGAATACAACGCCTAAAATAAGCTCAAATCCTAATAAAATCAAGTGTAGTTTAGCATGCTCTGGATGTGGATTTGCGATTAACATAAATGATAAAACTAATACAATTATAGATTCAATAACATTTAAATATGCAGGAATATGCTCTTTGAAGCGCTCTAAATCTTCTGCAAGCTCTTCTCCTTCTCTACATATAGACCAAACCGCCCAAATAATACAAATAGTCGCATAATTTTCTCTAATAGCCGAATCAGCTAGAATAATAATGCCAAATACAACTTGTATTATACAATCAAATAATTTTGTATGAGCTGCTAATGTCTTTTTCTTTTCTAGCATATCAATAAAGTCAAATATTGAATATGCAAACATTAAACTAGCAACAAGTGCTGCTAAATAGAAATGTTCCTCACTGTGTTCTGCTATTTTATCTTTAAAGATAAAAATTAGTATACCCCAGATAACAAATAATATAAATTTAGCTGCCTTTAACGATTTAAAAGCCTTCATTTTTATACATCTCCTTTATTTTTTTAATTACCCCATCATTATCATTTGAATCTATTATTTCATTCGCATATGGTTTTAACCCATCTTTTGAATTACTAACCGCATAACATAAATCTGATACTTTAAAAGCTTCAATATCATTTAAAGAATCACCAAAATAAACTATTTTATCCACATCAAGTAATTCTTTTAATTTTTTTAATGAATAACCTTTATCACTATTATTTGGAAGTACTTCTAACCAGTACTCTTCTCTGTATATTTCTTGTTGGAAAACACATCTAAATGTTGTTCTAAGTTCATCATAAATAGGCTTTAGTGCCTCATATGTGTCAATAAAATTCACATAATATATGTTTTCATTTGAAAACAAACTTTCTATATCTTTTGATATAGTAAGTCTTTTATCACTTACTCTTTTATCTAAATAATATCTCTTTCCAACACTTATATTATACTCTATATAATAAAATTTATCTACATCATTTAATGTTTGATAAAGTATAGGAAAGTTATCATATTTTAAGCTTATTCTTTTTACATAATCTATTTCTTCTTTACTAAAAAAAGAGCCAGAAATGGTTGTTTTTTTAATTGGATCATATATTTTTACCCCATTACATAAAATAACTGGTAACTTTATGTTTAATCCATTTGTAACAACACTAGAACTATTAAAGCTTCTAGCTGTTGCATATGTAAACATTAATCCATCATCTATTAGTTTATTAAGTTCATTAACTGTATAATTAGTTAGTTTTGTATCTTTATTTAATAAAGTACCATCCAAATCTGAAACATAAAGTATTTTCATATAATCACCAAGCATATTATACAATACTTATAAATATATATTAAGTAAGAAATATCAACATTGTTGACATTTTTTTAACAAAACTGTATTATAATATACATTGTAGGAGGTATATGACTATGAAAAAAATATTATTAGGCGTTTTAAGTGCATGTGCATTTATGGGAATAACAGGTTGTTCAAGTGAAAAGAAAGTAAGTGCTGAAGAAGCACAAACTGTAGTTAAAGCTGCTGCAGAAAACACACAAAAGAAATTAGAAAGTCAAGCTTCAATCACATATAAAAATTCTATTGAAGGAAAAATTACAACAAATGATGTTAAATTATTAGCTGGTTCTACTTCTTTATTTGCAATCGAAAAATCTAAGTTTAACGTTAAAAGTGAAACTAATGAAACAGTATCATATAACATAAGCGAAAAAAAGGCTAAAATTGTAGCTGATGGGAATGCAAAAGTTAGTGGTAATATTACTTCTCAATCACTTAAAAATGTTTTAGGATGGGATTCACCAAAGAAAATGGAATATACTGCAAAAGGAAATGGCGAACTATATTACATTGATGGTGAAGAACAAGCAAATATTTATGCAAAATATGATGCTGAATTAAATGATCAAGTAGTTAAAGACTTCAATATTCCAAATAATACATCAACAGGAAAATACAATTTTAAGAGTGTATTCTTTGCCCATGGATTATTTGATAAAGATGAGGATGAAGAGGAAGAATCAACAACTACTACTGATTTTATCAAGGATTGGACAATATTTAAGAAAAAAGGTAAAACATACATTGCTGATTGTTCAAATCTAGAAGCATTTGACTTAGGTGAAGATTTTACTAAAGTTCAAAAAGAATTAAAAGATAAAGGAATCGTATTTAAAGTATCTAAATTCCAATTTGAAGTTAATGATGATTCTACATTAAAGAATGTGGACTTCTCATTATCACTAGACGGAAACGTTGATTTATCAAAGCTTGGATTTGATGCTGAAAGCTATAGTGGTTTAGTTGGTATCGTTGCTAAGTTCGATGCTGAAAAAGCAGCATTATTAGAAAACCTTCCTGTTGATTCATTAAGTGGCACACTTACACTAGATTTAAATTTAAATGAAGGTTTAGCATTTGGTTATGCTCCTGAAGCTATCACTGTTCCAACTGATTTAGTTAATGAACCTGAAACTGATTTAGATCAAATAATTATTGAATTCATATTTGGAAAGCCAAAACAAAAAGAAAACGAAATGCAATAAAAAAAATTATCCCGATTAAATTCGGGATATTTTTTTATTTAACTTTTTCTTCTTTTACTTTTTGAATCAATCTATCTTCAACATATTTAGGAACAAAATGACTTATATTACCATGTAGGGCAAATATTTCTTTTACTAAATGACTTGATAAATAAGAATACTGTGTATTAGTCATTAAGAAAATTGTTTCTATTTCATTATTTAATGTTCTATTTGTTGAAGCCATTTGTAATTCATATTCAAAGTCAGTAACAGCTCTAAGTCCTCTAATTAAGGCTGTAGCACCTAATTCCTTAGCTACTTCTACTGTTAATTTATTACTTGATATTACTTCTACATTCTTATTTGGTTTAATAACCTCTTTTATGATTTCTACTCTTTCTTCAGGAGTAAAGAATGCATTTTTGTTTGAATTAAATGATACTAAAACATATAATTTATCAAACATTTTACTAGCACGCTCAATTATATCAATATGACCAAATGTAACTGGATCAAAACTTCCGGGATAAATTCCAATTTTCATTTTTATTCCTCCTTTAAATATATTCTAATTTGCTTATAACTATAAGCTTTTTCTTTTATTATTTTTAAGTTATGTTCTTTAATGTTATTCTCATATTCACAGACAATTAGTCCATTAATATTAAGCATATCATTATTAATTATATATTCTATTATATCATCAATTACTTCTAATTTATATGGTGGGTCTAAAAAAATTATATCAAATTTAGTATTATTTAACTCTTCTAAACACTTTTTATAGTCTAAATTATAGGCTTTAAAGTTATCAATTTTACATGATTTTATGTTGTTTAAAGTGGTATTATATGCCTTATAATTTAAGTCATTAAATATGCAAGATTCTACTCCTCTAGATATAGCTTCTATACCCATTGCTCCACTACCAGAAAAAAGGTCTAAAGCTAATTTCTTATTATCCATATATGGATAAATAGAGTTAAAAATTGCACCCCTAATTTTATCTTGTGTTTCTCTTGTAGAATCAATACCAACGATATCTATTTTTTTGCCTCTAAATTTGCCTGCAATAACACGCATATAATCACCTTTATTTCATAATAATTATATACTATTATGATGCTTAATACAAGGCTTGTTTTTGCTAGTTTTATTTACTATTTTATTTAGTTTTTATAACTAGTTATTTAAAACTCTGTAGCGAGTTCGTTATATCTAGTTATTTATATTATTTTATCTAGTTTTTATTACTAGTTGTATTTTGCCGTGTAGAGAGTCAAAAAAACAGGCCTTTTTATGACCTGTTTAATATTAGATTTATTCTGCGCTTCTTATAGCATCTATCGGTTTCTTTCTTGCTGTTAAATATACAGGAATAAAACTTGATATAAATGCTACTACAAAACTTACGGCAAACATTAGTAATAATTGTCTTATTCCAATATGTAATACAGTAATTAAGAATCCATAATTGTTTCTAAACATTCTATTTATGAAGAAGCATGCTACGAAGCATCCAATAAACGCTAAAACGAAATTAATTATAGCAATTATAAATGCTTCTGAGAAGAATATTTTAAATACATCCATTCCACGAGCACCTATCGCTCTTAAGATTCCTATTTCACGTTTCTTATAAGAAATAGATATTGTTATAAAGTTTAGTAATAATAGTGATGCAAATACTGCAAATCCTATACCAACATATAAGAATATTTTTGCTGCAGTTTCAATAAAGCTGTTTACGCTATCAACACTATTCATTACACTATTTTTAAGTTGATATACAATATCATTTGATTCATCATAATTAAATTTAACCATTTCTTTTAATGCAGATGTTGATTTATCTGTAATTTTACCAATCATTAATTGATAATTACCAGCTTCATCTTTTAACATATCATAAATTTTATCGTTATTTGGAAGAATTATGTGTTGTTTTTGATCATTTCCAGAATCATCAAATACATAACGTAATCCAACAATATTATATGTTTCTTTAATATTATCATCAGAATATTGATCATTTATTTTTATATCAACACTATCATATCTCATATAGCTAATAACTGATTTTACGAAAATATCAGCAATTTCTTTAACAAGACTAATATCACTATCATTTACTTCATATTTATCACCATTTAGCCAAATATGACCGTTTACAACCGAGTTTAAAATATCCCATTTGTAATTATCAAATTGATAGTCTGTATCGAAAGTATGTGTGTTATAAGCACTCACGAATTTTGTATTCATTGTTGTTTGAGCTAAAATATCAAAATAGCATTGATTTGTTAAGCTTCCTGATTTTTCTCTAAATTCAGCAATAAAATCTTCAAATTCACTTTTTACAATCTCTCTTTTATCTTCTGAAACCCAGCTTTCAAAATTATCTTTATACAAAGGATTCCACTTTGTTCCAGTTTTTTCTGATAACATTTGATCATTATTACATAAATCATAATATTGAATTGTTGCATTTAAAGTTTCATAAAATTCTAATAAATCCGTATATTTATTATTCACCATGCAATAATCTTTAAAGCTATCAGCAAATCCTCTGTAATAGAATTCACCAATACTTGGTTTATAGACACTTTCACCATTAACATTAAAGAATGTATTTGTTAAATCTAATCTAATATTATTTAAATTATTAACATCAATAACTAGTTCATTATTTTGAAGAGTTGTTTTAGAACTATCTAAAAATACTATTTCATCTTTAAAGTCTTCAAATTTACCAATTCCATTAACATAAAAATAAAATTCTTTATTTCCATCTGTTGGTTCAACGTTTATATTAATGCCACCATTATTAGTGTTTATAAACTTTGATTCTTTATATTTTTTATAATAACCTTCCTTTAAGAATAATAAAGTATGAACTGATGTTCTTTGTAAGTTATAAAGTTCATTTTGAAGCATCATTTTAGATAAATCTGTTATATTTGTTTCAACATTTAAACTACTATATCTATTGTAATCAAAATGAGTATCAAGAATACCTGTAATTGTATATGTTTTACCATTTAATCTTAAATCTTTACCAATCATATCATTTGCTTGATTGATTGTTACTTTTTCACTCTTATCAATTGGTCTATATCCTAGTTTAACAAATGAATCAGCAATATATTCAGTAATTATTACTTCATTAAAGTTTGTTGGATATGTACCTAATAGGCTTCCATATTTTGTAATTTGATCTTGTGTACCTTCAGTACCACCAACAAAATAATTGCAATTAACTTTATTAGCATCAGAACTACTATATAAGTTTTCTATAGTTGTTGAGCCACTATAATTACCAATATTATAAACGCCTAAAAAATCAATGTTAAATTTATCTTTAAGCATTTTAAAATCATCATCATTAAACATTGTTTCATTTAAATAATACTTTTCAGGTTTGTTTTTGTCATAATAAGTCTTTTTCATTTTTTCAAATGCTGCATAATCAATATTAGAATCTTGTAATGATTTTACAGTATTATCAACCTTATTATAGCTAGCCATTGTATCAGCTAAACCAAACATACCAAACGCTAATGCAGAAAGTAATATTGTAATAACTAATCTAAAACGTTTAGTTTTAAGCCCACTCGCTCCCATTTTAACTGAATCTCTCATTGGAAGTTTACTTCTAATTAGTTTTACATTTCCATCATAATCCTTAAGCTTGATATCATCTTTAGCTGTTTCTTTAAATGTTTCTTTTTGACCTTCATCATTAATTTTGGCAAACTTTTTAAATTCTTTATTTGCGGCACCATCAACACTAATGATTACATCATCATTTTGTTTTAATAAGAAACTATTAATTTCATCTAATTGTGAATTATCTAGTTTCATTCCTTTTTTGATAGTTAAAATTTTATCGTCAACTATTTCAAGTCCATTAGATTTAATAGGTTCAACTTCATGTTTGTATTGATCAGATATAATTTTACCATCAGATAGTTCAATAATTCTATCACCATAATATTCAGCAAATTCTCTATCATGACTTACAATAATAACAAGTTTCTCTTTTGATAACTTTTTTAATGTATCTAAAACTTGTGCACCAGTTTTACTATCAAGTGCTCCAGTAGGTTCATCAGCCATAATTATTTCAGGATTTTTAACAAGTGCTCTAGCAATTGCAACTCTTTGTTTTTGCCCACCAGAAAGTGTATTTGGCTTTCTTTTGCCATAGCCTTTTAAATCTACTTGTTCAATTAAAGCGTTAATCGCTTCTTTATCCGCTTTTTTGCCTTGAAGTTCTAGTGCTAAACCTATGTTTTTTTCAACACTAAATTCTTGTAAAATATTATATTCTTGGAAAATAAAGCCAATGAATGTATTACGGTATGAATCAAAATCTGCTTGAGAAAAATCTTTACTAGATTTTCCTTTAACAATAACTTCTCCACTATCGTATTTATCAAGTCCACCAAGAACATTTAATAAAGTCGATTTACCAGATCCACTCTTACCTAGAATAAATACCATTCCAGTTTCACTAAAATCAACACTTACACCATCAAGTGCATTTACTATTTGACCATTTTTAGGCTTATATTGCTTTTTTAAATCTATTGCCTTAAGCACAGTAATCCCTCCTATTCTACCGTTACTGATTTAGCTAAATTTTTTGGCCTATCAATATCATTATTTTTATATAAAGCTACATAATATGCTAACATTTGGCATACTACAACACTTACTAAAGGTGTTAAATAGTGAGCAACATTAGGAATAATTATATCATCTTTACTATACGCTAAAGATTCTAAAGATATAACATATCCTTTAGCTCCTCTAGAAATTGCTTCTTCTAAGTTACTTCTAACAATTGAATTAGTTCCTTCTTGAGTAACTATAGCTATTACAGGTGTACCTTTTTCAATTAAAGCAATTGTTCCATGCTTTAATTCACCAGATGAATAGCTTTCAGTATTAATATAAGATATTTCTTTTAATTTTAAAGCTCCTTCATCACATGCCCAGTAATCTATTCCTCTACCTATATAAAATATAGCATTACTATCTTTAATTTTGCTTGCCATATCTTTAATTAGAGGTTTTAAATCTTGAATTATATTTTCTATTACTAAAGAAACTCTATTTAAATTATTCTTTAAATTAGTTTTTTGATTAGATACAGCTTTAGCTAAAATAGACATTACCGCAATACTTGCTGTATAGCTTTTAGTTGAAGCTACACTTACTTCTGTATTTGCACATATATCTAATATAAAATCGCTAAAATAAGCCATAGTTGATTCTACTGAATTAGTAATAGATACTATTTTATATCCTAAATCCTTATACTTTTTCATAACTGTAATACAATCTAAGGTTTCACCAGATTGAGACACAAAAATAAATATTGGTTTTTTAGTCATTAAAGGATTTGAATATACCAGTTCACTAGCTATAAAGCATTCTGTAGGTATGCCACATAATTTTTCAAAGAAATATTTACCCATAAATGAAGCATATAAGCTAGTACCACAAGCAACAAAGTTAATCTTATCACTATTTTTAATTGCTTCTATTAAGTTTTTATCAATTAAAACATTTTCGTTATCAAAATATTTTGTAATAATACGTCTAATAACATCAGGTTGTTCTTCAATTTCTTTAAGCATATAATGTTCATAATTACCTTTTGAAATTGAATATTCATCTAGCTTTAATTCTTTATAATTAGCTTCCACTTCAAAGCCCATTAAATCAAAAATTTTAACATTATTATTTTTAATAATAGCAAATCTTTGATCATCAAGGGATAAGAATTTATTCACATTTGATGGGAAAGCTATTATATCACTAGCAATAGTTATGCCATCATTAGATACACCAATATTAAGTGGTGTTTTATTTTTAACACAATAAATAGTATCCATGTTTTCTTTATCTAAAATCAATAAAGCATATGAGCCTTCAAGCATACTCATAGCTTTTCTAATAGCTTGTTCTGCACTCATTTTTTTACTATAAAATTCAATTAGATTAACTATTACTTCGCTATCAGTTTCACTATAAAAACTATAATCAGATAAATAATCTATTTTAAGTTTTCTATAGTTTTCAATTATTCCATTATGAACTAATATAAAGCGTTTATTATTAGAAATATGTGGATGACTATTTTCATAATTAACCATTCCATGAGTAGCCCATCTAGTATGTGCTATACCCATATTTGTTTTAAATGAATAATCAGTTATTTCGCATAAATGAGCGATTCTTCCTTTGTCTTTAAAAATTTTAAAGTCATTATTACATCTAAGCGCAATACCGCTTGAATCATATCCTCTATATTCTAATTTTTTAAGTCCATCTAATACAATAGTTCTAGCATCTAAGCTACCTACATAGCCAACAATACCACACATAACCTCACCTACTCTTCATAGTCAGTTTTATCAATTAATTTTGTCGACAAATTATCTCCTATTACATAACAATCTTCTAAATCAAATAATTTTGATGCTTCTAATGCTTCATCGTATTCACCATCAAAAATCTTTTTAAGTAATTCTTGATATTCTTTTCCTAGTGCAACAAGTAATACTCTTTTATATCTTTTTAATTCTTCAATATTTACATTACCATTAATATCTAATTTAGAAATATAAACAAAAGCATTACCATCTTGCTTTAAGTCAGATAAATCAACTGATAAATCAACGATTTTTGCACAAGCATTTAATCCACTATATTTTTCAATAGTTTCATAAGCAATTTCAAATAAAGTATCTTCTAAATATTTCTTTTCAGTAGTAACTAATTTCATTTATATGCCTCCAATCTATATATTGGTGAATTAACACCATATTTTTCTTCAAACTCAGTTTCTATATTAACAAAGTCTAATTCACTATTATGTAGGTCTAAATTTATGTTTTTAAGTTTATACCCATAATTATTAAAGCTTTCTAAACTAAACTCAAATAAACCTCTATTATCTGTTTTAAAATGTATTTCTCCATGAGTCTTTAATAGTTCTTCATAAATACGTAAAAAGTTTTCATGAGTCAATCTACGTTTTGCTTGACGTTTCTTTGGCCATGGATCAGAAAAATTAAGATATATTAGATCAATAGTCTTTTTATCAAATAAATCTAATAAATTAGTTGCATCAGCATTTAATAATCTTAAATTAGGTAAATCTATTCCTTCAAGTTTTTTTGTTGCCTGCAAAATAACACTAGAATATTTTTCAAGTCCAATATAATTTATATTTGGATTAAGCTTAGCCATTTCAATAATGAATTTTCCCTTACCCATGCCAATTTCTATATTAATAGGATTATCATTATTAAATAATTCTTTTAAATTAATTTTTTGTGTTTCGTCTAATATATAACTAGATTTATTAACCTTTTCTTTTGCATTAGGAATATTTTTTCTTCTCATTATTTTGCTAGCTCCTTTATTGCATCTTTCATTATTTTTATAGACATTTTAAGTGTATCTATATTAACATATTCATTATCAATATGACATGTTTCTTCTTCATTTGGTAGCTTAATTCCAAATGCTACTGAGTTTTTAAAGCATTTAGCATATGTACCTCCACCAATTGATATAGCCTTAGCATTATAATCATTACTATATTTTTTATAAGAATTAAGTAATGTTTCTACTAAAAAGCTATTCTTATCTACTATATGAGGTTCCATATAATCAAGTACTTCTAGTTTATAGTTATAATCTTTTATTATTTTGTTTATATTATTAATAATACTATCATAATCACTAAATTTAGGTGTTCTATAATTAATTATCATGCTAAATTCATTATCTTTAACATCTAAGATTGCTAGATTAGCTGTTAGATCTAGCATATCATTATCAAATGAATATGAATTAATCTTAAAAGCTTTAGTATCGTTAGTAAAATACTTACCTAAAAAATTAATGAAAATATCGTTATAACGCGTTTTTATATCATCAACTAATAAACTAATTGCATTAATTCCAAGGCTTGGATTCATTGCGTGAGCACTTTTCCCAATATATTCTTTTTTAAATCCGTCATTTAATGAAACACTTGCTTTATCAGGAACAATATTAAATTTAACACCAGCATGTAATTCTTTAATAACTGAGTTAATTTTTCCACTTATTTTTATTGTTAGTATTCCTTTTTCACCAAAAATAACTGGGTATTCTGCATCAGGTGAAAAACTTATAGTTGGTTCTTCATCAACTTCTTTGTAGTGCTTCATACATAAAGAGCCTGATTCTTCATTACATCCCATAATAAGTCTAATTCTTTTACTTGGAATAAAGTTTTCTTCTTTTAATTCTTTTAAAGCATAGAATGCTGCCATTAAAGATCCCTTATCATCCATCGCTCCTCTAGCATATATTTTATTATCCTTTATCACCGGATCAAATGGATTATTATTCCATTTATCTATATTAACATCAACCACATCTAAGTGGCATAAAATACCTAAAATATCATTGCCTTTTCCATACTCAATGTAGCCACAATAATTATCTAAATTTTTAGTATAAAAACCATTATTTTTTCCGAGTTCTAACATATGGTTTAAGCACTTAACATTACCACTACCAAAAGGTGGTACATCATTATTATATATCGTATTAATTCTAAGTATATCGAATAAATCGCTTATAAAATTATCCATATAATTCACCTAATATAATTATAGTATAATTATTAATAATATTAAAGCATAAAAAAAATTCCCCATAAAAAACAAAAAGAGTTATTAATGCCATTCTAACTCTTAATGTTATGAGAAATCTCATTTACTCTTTCTTCATTTATTATTCTACTACAAAACTACACATATTTCAATACTTTTTTTAAATATATGTTATAATATTTTTGGGTGAAGTTTATGGAGCTAATTTTAGCGGTAAAAGAAATTGTAAAATTCCTTTATTCTACCGGTGATTTGTCTAATGAACTTAATAGAGATCAAATTGGAAGTGAAATACATTCTTACTGGCAAAGCCTTTATAGAAGGGATATTGACAAGAAAGAATTTTACGTTAAAAAAAGTTTCAAACTTCTAGATTATGATATAACTGTGCATGGTTTTATTGATGGTGTTTTAGATAATGGATTGACTATTGAAGAGATAAAAACAGCTTTTATTGATTTAAAAGATATAACCGTTAAAAAGGAACATTTAGCACAAGCAATGATGTATGGATACTTATATCTATTAGATAATAAAATGGATAATTTAGATATAAGGGTTACATATATTCACTTCGAAAAAAAGAATGAACTAATATTTGACTATAATTATAGTTTCAATGAACTTGAAGAGTTCTTCTTCAATTCATTAAACGAATATATTAGTTGGATTAATAAACTTGATACCCACAGCTTAGAATTAATTAAAAGTGTTAAAGAATTAACTTTTCCTTTTCCAAACTATAGGAAAAATCAATTAAAATTTATTAATGATTGTTATAACAATATTAAAGAAAATAATACTTTATTTGCAATAGCTCCAACTGGTGTTGGAAAAACTATCTCAACACTATTTCCATCAGTAAAATCAATTACTGAACCCAAAACTAAAATATTTTATTTAACCGCTAAAACAAGCGGTAAAACTGTTGCGCTAGATACTGTTAAAATGTTTATAAATAATAACTGCAAAATAAAAGCAATCGAACTAACCGCAAAAGAAAAAATGTGTGTTACAGGTGATAAATTATGTAACCCAGAAAAATGCATATATATGATTGGGTACTATGAAAAACTAAAGCAAGCTATTTATGATATGTATGATAATAAAGATATAATAGATAGAAAAACGATAATGGATAAAGCTATTGAATATAAAATATGTCCTTTTGAATATCAATTAGATTTATCAAATTATGCAGATATTATAATAGGTGATTATAATTATGCATTTTGTCCAAGAACTCACTTGGAACGTTATTTTGACACATTCGATTATAAACAAATATTATTAATAGATGAGGCACATAACTTAATTAATAGATCAAAAGAAATGTATTCCGCAACTATTTGTTTAAATGATGTTAATTTTTTAGGTGAATATTTATCAAAATATGCACCATCTATTTCAAAATTAGTAGATAGATTCTATGATGTAGTTAATCTATATGATAGAGATTTTAATTATATTGACGAAATACCTTTTGACTTTTTAGATTTAATTAGAAAGATAGTTTCAAAATCAGAAAAAGTTCTTCTATCAACCAAAGCTAAAAAGATTAGAGATACTGCTCTACCATATTATTTTAATTTAAAGAATTTCCTCAAAATAAGCGATTATTTTGACTCTGACTTTAAGTTTGTAATAGATTATGATATTTATTCAATAAAATGCTTAGATGCATCAAAATTTATTAATAAAACTATATCTGAGCATTCTATTAGTCAAATATTCTTTAGTGCTACAATGTATCCTATCGATTATTATAAAAACTTAATTAATACAAATTTAGGTGAAAATGTCACAATTCCTAACCCCTTCCCTAGGGAGAACCTATTACTTATAGTAAGAAAAAACACTTTCACAAAATATAATGATAGATTACAAAGCATTAATGATATAATAGATTGTATAGAGGAGCTAGTTAAATACAAAGTAGGTAACTACATTGTATTCTTTCCATCATACGAATATATGAACTTAGTTGTTGAAAGTTTAGATAATCCAAGTTATGAATGTATTATTCAAACTAAAAATCTAACTGATGATGAAAAAGAAGGAATATTAAATGAGTTTAAAGATAGTTCTTCTACTAAAGTTGGTTTCTTTATAATGGGAAGCGTATTTAGTGAAGGAATTGATTATTTTGGTGATATGCTTAGTGGTGTAATGATCGTTAGTGTATGTCTACCTCCATTTGATGATTATAATAACATGCTTAAAGATTATTATGATAATACAAATAGAGATGGCTTGCTATATGCATATCATATTCCAGGTATATCAAAAGTAATTCAATCTGTTGGAAGACTCATTAGAAGTGAAACAGATAAAGGTGTAGCTATTTTATATGATGATAGATTTAGTTATTCAAATTATAAAAAGCTTCTTCCAGAATCATGGGCAAACGCGAAAACTGCTTATAGCAATTTAGATGTTAAAAAGCATATAAGCATTTTCAAAAATAGACAATAAAGATAAGGAGGGGTTATATGAACATATTACTACAAGTAGCTGGATTCTTTGTTATGATTGTAATATTTATATTTTACTTTTATGATAGAGATGCCGCTGTAAAATCAAATAGATTATTCTTATACCAAAGTATAGCTATAACTATTTCAATATTCTTAGATATATTTTCTATAGTTATGTTTAACACCCCTGAACTAACTTATTCTGGGTTAGCTTATGGATCTGGTAAGTTATATTTAGTATCTTGTCTAACAGTTGCTTTCTTTGGACTCTTCTACGTTTTAGGAGATTCATATTTATCTAAAAAGCTTTATGTGATTGTTAAATATGCCGCAATCACATTATTAGTTATAGGCATTATTCTATCTTTATCATTAAGGCTAGATATTACATATGATCCTGATGGTTTAAATGATTTTACTGGTGGACCTTCTGTAATTGTTACTTATATAATTACTTTTATATTTATGTTATCTACATTAATAATAGCTATAATCAACAGAAAGAAAATGTATAAGAAAAGATTTATAGGCGTATGTATTTTCCTTGGAACTTGGACACTTGGTGCAAGCGTGCAAGCTGTTGTAAATTACTTTTTCAGTAATAGTGGTGTTGTAATATTATCAGTATCATTTGCTGAAACACTTGGTGCATTAGTAATATATATCATGCTTGAAAACCCAGCATTAAATATTGATAGAGTAACAAACGCTCTAACTCATAGAGCATTTGAAGAATATTTAGAAGATTGTATTAAAAAGAAAACAAAAACCGAATTTGTTGTTGTTGATTATGATAGTACTATTGCATCATCTATTATGGGTTATAATGATTTTTCTAAGGCATTTACTGATGTTTTAAAAGAATTTAAGCCTAGAAAAGTATTTAAAAACGATAGAGATAACTTTGTAATTGTTAGAAACGATTTAACTAAAGAATCACTTGCTTCTGCTATATATCATTTTAAAGAAATGATTTATACAAGAAATAATATTAAAACTGAAATACCTTTTAAAGTAATGCATTTTAAAGATTTATCATTATTTTATGATCACGAAGATATATTAGATTCAATTGATTATATGGTTGATAATATTTCAAAATATAAAAACGAAGTAATTGATGTAAATAAAGATGTTGTAGATAAGATACATGATAAATTCTTAATGGACAAAAAGTGTGATTTAGCTTTCTTAAATAAAAAAATCGAAGTTTATTTACAACCAATTTATTCAAATGAAGATGGTGCATTTACTGCTGCTGAAGCCTTAGTTAGATTAGTTGATGAGGATGGCAGTTTGATTTACCCTAAATCATTTGTTGAAGAAATGGAAAAAGATGGTAGAATTATCGAATTAGGTAAAATCGTATTTGAGGATATATGTAAATTCATTAGCGAAAATGATATGGAAAAACTTGGATTACATTATATTGAGGTAAACTTATCAGCAATACAATGTATGCAAGAAAACTTAGCTGATACATACATTAATATTATGGAAAAATATAAGATTAAGCCTAAGTATATAAATCTAGAAATTACTGAAACCGCAAAATCAACTAGAAATACACTTCTAAAGAATATGGATATATTAAAAGAATATGGCGTGTCTTTCTCACTTGATGATTTTGGTACAGGTAACTCTAACTTAAATTATATAGTTGAAATGCCTGTTGATATTGTTAAATTTGATAAAGATATGGTTGATTCATATTTTGAAGATAGAATTGCTTTATATGTAATGAATTCAACTATTAATATGATTAAAGGTTTAGGACATAAGATTGTATTTGAAGGTATTGAAGAACTTGAACAATTAAATCAAATTCAATTAATGAATGTAGATTATATTCAAGGTTATTATTACAGTAAACCGATTGATAAAGAATCATTTATAAAGTTTATAATAAATAATAAGAAAAAATAAGCCAAATTTTGGCTTATTTTTATTATCCCTTA
>JAILKD010000099.1 GCA_024694145.1 bacterium
ATGTGGCGCTAGTCATGGATGTGCACCAATTCCACAAGAAGGTAAATGGACTTATTCTCGTGAAATTAAAGACATCAATGGTTTCACTCATGGTATCGGATGGTGTGCACCTCAACAAGGAGCATGCAAAATATCTTTAAACGTTAAAGATGGTATTATTCAAGAAGCTTTAATTGAAACAATTGGTTGTTCAGGTATGACTCACAGTGCAGCAATGGCTGGTGAAGCTATCGTTGGTAAGACAGTTTTAGAAGCTGTTAATACTGACTTAGTATGCGATGCTATCAACACTGCAATGAGAGAATTATTCTTACAAATCGTATATGGACGTACACAATCTGCATTCTCTGAAGGTGGTCTACCTATCGGAGCTGGTCTAGAAGATTTAGGAAAGGGATTAAGAAGCCAAGTAGGTACAATCTACTCAACTAAAGAAAAAGGACCTAGATATCTTGAATTAACTGAAGGATATATTGAAAAGATTGCATTAGATGAAAACAATGAAATTATTGGTTACCAATATTTATCACTTGGAAAATTCACTGATTTCATGAAGAAAGGATTAAAGGCTGAGGAAGCTCTAGAAAAAGCTAGAGGTACTTATGGTAGATTTAAAGATGCACCTAAGTACATTGATCCTCGTCAAGAATAGGAGGTACCATTATGGCATTATTTGAAAGTTACGAAAGAAGAATTAACCAAATCAACGCTTGCTTAAAAGAAAATGGTATTTCTAGCATTGAAGAAGCTGAAAAGATTTGTAAAGATAAAGGTCTAGATGTTTACCAAATGGTAAAAGATATTCAAACTATTTGTTTTGAAAATGCATGCTGGGCTTATACAGTAGGTGCTGCTTTAGCTATTAAGAATAACGCTAAAGATGCTGCTGAAGCTGCTGAATGGATTGGAAAAGGATTACAATCATTCTGTATTCCTGGTTCAGTTGCTGATGATAGAAAAGTAGGTATCGGACATGGTAACTTAGGTGCTATGTTACTTAGAGAAGAAACTAAATGTTTCGCTTTCTTAGCTGGACATGAATCATTTGCTGCTGCTGAAGGTGCAATTGGTATTGCTAAGACTGCTAACAAAGTTAGAAAAGAACCACTAAGAGTTATTCTAAATGGTCTAGGTAAAGATGCTGCTAAAATCATTTCAAGAATCAATGGATTCACTCATGTTGAAACTGAATTCGATTATATGACTGGTAAAGTTAAAATTGTTAAAGAAACTAAATATGGTAACAACCCTGATAGATTAGCTGTTAGATGCTATGGTGCAGATGACGTTAGAGAAGGTGTAGCTATCATGTGGCTTGAAGGCGTTGACGTATCAATTACTGGTAACTCAACTAACCCAACTCGTTTCCAACATCCAGTTGCTGGTACATATAAGAAAGAATGCGTAGAAAAAGGTAAGAAATACTTCTCAGTTGCATCAGGAGGAGGTACAGGACGTACACTTCACCCAGATAACATGGCAGCAGGTCCTGCAAGCTATGGTATGACTGATACAATGGGAAGAATGCATTCAGATGCACAATTTGCTGGTTCATCAAGCGTTCCTGCTCACGTAGAAATGATGGGATTAATCGGTATGGGTAACAACCCAATGGTTGGTGCAACTGTTGCAGTAGCTGTTGCTGTTAGCCAAGCTTTAAAGTAATTTAATAATTAAGCTGATTGTTTTTACAGTCAGCTTTTTTTATTGTTTTAAAAAATAAAATTTTTTAGTATAATAATAATGTGGTGATAAATATGAAAAAATGTATTGGCTGTGGAGCAATCCTACAAAAGGATAATCCTAATTTAGAAGGCTATGTATCAGAAAAATTAATAGATAGAGATAACGTTTATTGTTTTAGATGCCATAGACTTAGAAACTATAACGAAAATCAAGAAGTATTAAAAGAAGATTATCTTAAGATTTTATCAAAAATATGTAATGAAGATGCGTTAATAGTTCATATTGTTGATTTATTTGATTTTTCAAATACATTTTTACCACAAATAAAAAGACTAACAGGCCAAAGTGATTGCATTATATGTGCTAATAAATATGATTTATTACCAAAAAGTGTAAAGAAAAACAAAATAATAAACTGGGTTAGACATATGGCTAACTTAGATGATTTTAAGGCGCTAGATGTTATTTTAACAAGTGCTAAAACACTTGATAATATAACTACATTAGTAGAATCAATTATTAAATATAGAAAAAACAGGAAAGTATATTTTGTTGGATGCTCAAATGTTGGTAAATCTAGTATAATTAATGCAATACTTAAAAAATATAGCGATGAAACAAAAGATGTTATTACAACATCTAATATACCAGGAACAACACTAAATTTTATTGAAATAAACTTAGATGAATTTAAGTTTATTGATACTCCAGGAGTATTTAATGATAGGCAAATCATTAATCAATTAAGCTTAGATTCAATTAATAAAATAATGCCTAAAAAAGAAATTAAACCTGTAAATTTACAGCTTAATTCAAAACAATCTGTATTTATTAGTGGACTTGCTAGATTTGACTTTTTAGAAGGAGATAAAACCAATTTCACATTCTATTTTTCTAATGACTTATTAATTCATAGAACTAAATTAGAAAATGCAGATAGTCTATTTGATAGACAAATAGGAAACCTACTTAACCCACCAACTATAGAAGAATTTGAGAGGCTAGAATACTATGAAGAAGTAATTCTTTTTGATGGATTGAAAAAATGTGATTTAGTTTTATCAGGTTTAGGATTTATTACAATTAATTCTAAATGTAAAATAAGAATAAGAACAGTTAAGGGTGTAGTAATATATTCTAGGGAGGCAATTATATAATGGATTTTCTAGAATTATTAAAAGAAAAATACGGAAGTGAAACTAATAGAATAACTCATTCTATAGGAGTAAGAGATCTTGCAGTAGAACTAGCTAAAAAGTTAGGTGCAGACCCTAAAAAAGCTGAAATAGCAGCACTTTTCCATGATTATTATAGATATGATGATAACGATACTTTAATTAGTTATATGGATAAAAATGACTATGATAAATACATGGATATGCCATGGGGTTATCATGGGCTAGCTGCTGGTAATAAAATTAAAGAATTTGGTATAACAGACTCTGATATCATTAATGCTATAAAATACCATACAGTTGGTAGAATCAATATGAGCTTACTAGAAAAAATAATATATGTTTCAGATTTTGCTGAGGTAAATAGAACTCATGAGGGAAGTAAGGAAGTTAGGGAACTTGCTTTAAAAGATTTTGATAAGGCTTTTCTATTAACACTCGAATACACATATAAACATACATTAGATAAAAATGTATTAGAATTATTTAAATATTACGGAGGATTAAATATGAACGAATTAGATTTAGTAATTAATGAAATTGATAAACTTAATATGGAAAATATTAAATCATATAATTTAGCTAGTAAATCACCTTTATTTGATTATGTAGTAATAGCAAGTGCTACAAATGATAGACAAGCAAATGCTATTATTAAGAATTTAAGAGAATTAGATGGTGAAGGTAAAATATCAATTAAAGGTATTGAAGATAAAGATTATAGTTGGATATTAATTGATTTAACTGATATAATTGTTCATATTTTTACTGGCGAATCACGTGCTTATTATGGCTTAGATGAAATATATAGCCAATATTTAATGGAGAAATAAAAATGTATAATAATTTTAGTTATTATTATGATTTAATGATGGATAGTGTAGACTATGATATCTTTGTTGATATTGTAAAAAAACATGTAAGTAAAAATAAAACTATACTTGACTGTGGATGTGGCACAGGTAATGTAAGTATTCCTTTAAAAAAGTTAGGTTATGATATTGTTGGAATCGATAATTCTACTGATATGCTTACAATTTGTATGGATAAACAAATAGATTGTGGTGTAAGCTTTCCTATATATGATAATAATATAGAAGAAGATTTAGGATCTAATTTATTTGATTGTTGTATTTCATTTTTAGATGTGATAAACTATGTAGATTATAAAAAAGCATTTAAAAATATTTATAATGTATTAAAGGATAATGGTATATTTATCTTTGATGTTAATAACTTTGATTATCAAGAATCTATGAAGGGTTATGTTGAAGAAGATAGTTTTGATTTATTTAGTTATACATGGAAGATAATAGATAACGGAGTTGGCTCAATAAAGCATGATTTAACTATTAAAACAAAAGATAATTCTTTTAATGAAATACATTACCAAACTACATTTAAAAAGGAAGTTTATATTGAAGAACTTAAGAAGTTAGGCTTTAGTGTAGAAGTATTAGTTGATGATGATATAAAGGTATTCTTCAAGTGTATAAAAAATAGCGACAAATAAAAAACGGCTAATTTTTGCCGTTTATTTTATTTTTAATGGTTTTCTTTCTTTTGGTTTAAATTCGAATTTAAATGAATCAATTACATTATTCATTATAAATATTTCACGTTCAACATCATTAGCTATATCATTATATTCTCTATTTAATATTTCAAATGAATTTTTAATTCCATCTATTATCAAATATAAGCTACCATTAAATACTTCAAAAAATAATTCACCATAATGTTCTATTTTTTTAATTTTTTCTATAAATTCATCTTGCTTAATATATTTTTTGGCTAAATCAATATCACTTGTAAAAACA
>JAILKD010000064.1 GCA_024694145.1 bacterium
AACAATTGATGAATATGTGTACTATTACAATAATGAAAGGCCAGCATATTCATTAAAATACAAAACCCCTATACAGTTTAAAACTGAACAGGGGTTCTAGCCTTTTTTATTTAATTGTCTACTTTTACTTGACTAGTGCAATTTGAATCCCTTTATTCTATTCTTTCAATGTTTTTAGGTCCATATTTCATTGTTAATATATATGTAGTTATCGCAAACATTATAACTATTATAAATGAAATAATAAATGCTAAAACTATTCCAATATTTAAAAATCTTAATAAGAAAATTATTCCAAGTAATAATCCAGAAATAAGTATTGAAAATGCCATATTAATAAATACATTATGATTCCCTCTTAAAGCATTTATTTCATCATCCCAAATTAGTTTTGGATTAACTGTATCTAAAAATACTCCAAGAGTAGAAATAAATACAACACTTATAAAGCTTAATAAAAGATATAATATTGTATTAATTACTCCAAAATTATAAATAATAGATAAAACTAATATTGTTAAAAATAATGAAGTAAAACTAACAATTATACTTGAAATAATCTTTATAATTATTTGCTTTTTATAAGAAAGTGGAATAACTTTCATATAAGTAAAACTATTACCCTCTCTAGAAATAGAACTAGATGCGATAGAGTTTGTTGCTGTTATTAGAATTGATGCCATCATAACAACTAATATAAACATTATATGTGTATTATAATCATTATTATGATATGAATCTAATATGTTTTTCAAAAATCCTGTTTTATCATATAGAAAGAAGATTATAGCTATAAAAAACGGCCAAATAAAGTTTATTATAAGACAATTAGAGAAGAATGCAGGTGTTTTAAATAAAAACTTAAATTCTTTAGATAAATAGCTTATATTCTTATTTTTAACTTTATATTCTATTTCTTTATGCTTATTCTTTTTGTTTGATGATTGATTTAATCCTCTAAAATACAATAATTTAGAGATAACAAAGAATATTATTAAGCTTCCAATTGTAATTAATAAGTAGAATAATAAGCTTAATGCATTACCACTCATTGCATCAGTTAAAAAATATACATTAGGGAATATATATTTTAATACCTTTAAGAATTTAGAGTCAACTAAATCTAGGGCAAAGCCTTCAGCATCAAAACTAGATAATAGTATAGCCATAACTAATAATCCTATTAAAGCAAGTATTAATAATATATTAGAAAATTTACTTACAAAATCTTTATTAGTTATACGTTTTGTTAAAAACATAAATACCATACATATTATTGATGAATATATAAGTGGTAATATAGGCATAGTAAGCACGGCAAGTAATATAATAAATATTGCATAAAAATCAAGTTTTCCTGCAATAAAGAAACCAATTAATGAGCTTGCTATTAAAATGAATTCTATAAAGTTTTCATTTATAAGAGTGTTAAAAAATTTAGCACCAATTATTTCATGCTCCTTAAAAGGCATAGGGAGTAGGCGCTCTATGTCTGATGAAAAATAGAAGACGTTAAGTACAACGTTTATACTAAATATAAAGGCAAATATATTAACTGCATAAAGTATGAAATTGATTCCTTCACTTAAGTGTCCAGCCTCAGTTAAACTTAGAGTCATACCATATGAGATAATACCTATCATAAATGCTGTTGGAATGAATATTATAAGCATTGTTACTATAGCCATAACCATATAGAATACTTTAGACTTTTTCTTTTCAAAGGAAATCATTTCAAAGTTTTTAAGTAACACTTTTAATAATTTAATTGTTTTCATCGATTAAAGTAATATAAATCTCCTCTAGTGATTTATCTTTGTATTTTTCTTTTAATTCATCAAGTGTTCCTTCATATATTTTTTTGCCTTTAAATATTATTATTACTCTATCACATAATTTTTCTGCGATTTCTAGAATATGTGTAGAGAAGAAGACTGTATGACCTTTTCTTGCATGATCTTTCATCATTTCTTTTAATGTATAACTACTCTTTGGATCTAATCCTACAGTTGGTTCATCAAGTATCCATGTTTCAGGTTCATGAATTAATTGTGAAATAATCATTAATTTTTGCCTCATACCATGAGAATAACTAAGCATTGGGGCATTTAATGCATCATATATTTCAAAATCTTTGGCGTATTTTTCAATTCTTGTTTTTCTATCAATTAAGCTTACATCATAAATATCAGCTATAAAGTTTAAATATTCTATGCCTTTTAAACGCAAAAAAGCATCAGGACTATCTGATATGTAGCCTATTGATGCTTTTATTTTAAGAGGATCATTTTCAATATTATAATCATTAACTATAATTTCTCCGCTTGTTTTCTTAATAATACCACTAATTAATTTCATAGTAGTAGTTTTACCGCTACCATTAGGCCCAATAAACCCCACTATTTCACCTTTTTTTACATCAAAACTTAAATTATCTACAGCTGTAAAATCATTGTATTTTTTAGTAACATTTTTGAAAGAAATCATAATTACTCCTTTATTGCTTATAACTATTTATTACCTCAATTGGGTCTTTATTTTGATTATAACATTTAACTAGTTCAGTAAAATGCTTTTTAAATACTGCGATTACTTTTGGATCAAAGTGATTAACATCATTAACTATTGTATTGTATACTTTTTCAGCAGGCCAAGCAGGTTTATAAGGTCTTGGACTCATTAATGCATCAAACACATCAGCAATAGCAATAATTCTACCTAATAAATCAATATCAGTACCACGTTTTTTCTTATAACCTTTTCCATCCCATCTTTCATGATGGTCTTGAATCATAACTTTTGCATAACGCATGATATCACCAGGACAATCTTTTAGTAAGTCTGCACCATAGTCTACATGCTTCTTTATTTCTTCATATTCAGCTTCAGTTAAACCTTCATTCTTTTCTAAAATAGATTTATCAATATAAATCTTACCAACATCATGCATCATGGAAGCAACACTAATGCGTTCGATTTTCTTTTCAGTGAATCCCCAAATAGGGTCGCTACATAAAATACGCATATAATCACTAACACGTTGTACGTGATTTGCCGTATGTTTACTAGTTCTATCAGTTACAACGGCAAGCGTTTTAATCATTTCTCTTTGACTCTTTAGGAAGTCTTCA
The DNA here is from genome assembly GCA_024694145.1 of bacterium. Taxonomy (GTDB): domain Bacteria; phylum Bacillota_I; class Bacilli_A; order Acholeplasmatales; family JAEDCM01; genus RGIG10196. Next base: position 3,132 of record JAILKD010000064.1, read on the forward strand.
TTTAATGTAATATTAATTAATGATACACCAATATTATTAGTTAATATCTTAATAATTTCATCAAGTGTTTCATTCATTGTAAGTTTTGCGTCAATTATAACAAAATAAATTAAACGCATTTGTTTTGTTACATTATCTTTTGTATAAACTGAAATTATTGTGTCATTCTTTTCTCTATCAAAAGTATGGACAAATACATTTTTTTCACGCTCTTTTTTATATTTTTCACGTTCTAGTGTATTATCAAATACTAATTCACCATTTTCGTTATATTCATTTTTAATTTCAGTTTCATAAAATAGTGGTAAGCTTAATTCTTTACTATTTGTTTCACCTATTTTACTAGATACTTCAAAAGCACTGCAAGGTAAGTTAATATCTAATGTACATTGTGTTTTAACTGTAGGAATCATTTCATATAATCCATTATCTTGCTTTTTGCCATAACATTTAAAAGCACCATCAAAACTCTTTCCAATATAAACTTTAACTTCCTCAGCTTGATTCTCTAAAAAACTACTACATACATCTACACATGTATTTCTAATTGCATCATCTAACTCATTTATTTTTGTTGCTGTAAATAAATCAAGAGAAGATCTGATTAATGAATTCATTACATCTGCTCTATTATCAATAGTTTTAGTTTGTTCAATGTTAACTTGTTGCATTGTAGTTGTTTTATCAGATAATCTATTAAATAGAATTGAGAAAACACCTAAAATTAAGATATTTGGAACTAATAGCTTTAATAATTTAACAAAGAACTTTAAATCACTACCTGAATCATCAGGGAATGATTTAAAAACAAATGCAGTAAATATTACAGCTATTGTAAAACTTAATATTGAACCTATTTCAGAATATTTAGTTATTTTTTTATCAATAAATAATTGTGAAGCAAGAGGTGGTAATACGAATATTAGCATAAAATCAAATTGTGTACACATACATACACCCATCATAGCAATCATTGCATATGTTAAAATAATATATGCCATTGATTTATTTGTAATTCTAAATATTACTGTTATTGCTCCAAGAATTAATAGAGGAAGACCAACAGCATATAAAGCGATTGATACCTGTATTGGTTTAAAAACTTTATATGTGTAATCTAATATATGTTTCCCTCCAGCGAAAGGGAAGTAAATTAATAATGCTAAAATAAACATAAAGACTGCGCATATCATAACACCGAAGCCTAAGTATTTATAAGCAGTAAAATCGCTGTCTTTAAATTTCTTCATGAAATCACCTCAAAACTAGACGATAATAGGCTTTAATAACTCTTTTCTAAATACATTTGAATGATATTTAAGTGAATATATTTGACTTGCTCTAAGTTCAAAGTCAAGAACTTCATTGATTCCTTCTTTAACTTTACTAATTAGATTAACATCCTTCTTAATAGTGTTTAAGTATTCTCTACCACAAGTATTCATACCTAAAACCCTAATATATGAAGGGTATCTTGGGAAATCTAATTTTAGATCAAGTAATGTTTTAACTAAATAACGACTAATTCTAGATTCAGTATAACGTTTAGATATTAAACTTCTAACTAAATCTTGATAAGTTGCTTGATTAGGATCAAGGGCATTTTCTAATCCTTCATCTTTAATTGGATTATTTAGTGTAATTTTATATCTTAATAAGTCATAATAATTATTCATGTGATTAAATCCGTAATTTCTATAATATTCCATTATTTCTTCTGGAACCATATCAATTGTAGGTCCAAACATTCTTATAGAAGTAGCACTAGCGTATTTAGTTTCTCTTTTAACTGTATGAGGAACAATTAAGCTTTTTATTTCTTTTAAAGCTTTTAAGTAGCATACATTCATTTGATCACATGATTCAAGTGTTGGAATACCAAGTGATTCTAATGCCATTGCACTAGATTTTGGATAAGAAAAACCTTGTCCCATAAATTCATGCAATAATTCACTATAACTTTTCTTTTCTGTTAATGATACAACCTTATGTAAATAATTTATATCATCTGATTCACTACCAAAATAAATATCAGTACAATGAAGTTCATTAAGAATAGAAACAGCAGCAAGTGCAAATATGTCAGCACTTTGGATTGCGTATACTGTAGGAAGCTCAACAACTAAGTCAACTCCATACTTTAAAACTAAAGAAGTTTTAATAAATTTATCCATAGGAGCAACTCCTCCACGCATAGAGTAATTTCCTCCCATAACAACTATTAAAACATCAGCGTCTTTCTTTGCTTGTTCTATATGATATAAATGTCCATTATGTAATGGATTGTATTCTGCGACTATTCCAACAATTTTCATTATTCATCACCAATAATATTATATCATAGATATTGACTTTCTAACAATAAAAAAGTATAATTTAATAGGCTGAGGTGATTTCTATGAAGTGGACACTTGGGCAATTAGCCAAAATAGAGAAACCAATAGTAGTTAATTACGAATTAAATCTTAGTGAAAACCTTGATAAAATGCCAGATGTAAAAGCCATAAGTATGGTGAAAATTAGTGGTATGGGCTATGAACTTGGATTTGATGAATATGTATTTTCACTTGATGTAAAATGCGAACTAACAATGGTTTGTGCTATAAGCTTAGAAGATGTCATATATCCACTTGAATTTCACACAGATGAAATCTTTAAGACAGAAAATAATGATGGTGATGATGTAAACTTAGTTACTAATGTAATTGATTTAGATCAAGTAATACTATCAAACATTATTATGCGTGTTCCGATGAAAGTTGTAAAAGATGGTGCAACATTTACTGAGGAAGTTGAAAAAGAAGAATACATCAACCCAGCATTTGCAGATCTAAAGAATAAATTCTAGGAGGTGTTTTAGATGGCAGTACCTTTCAGACGTACTTCAAAAACAAAGAAACGTATGAGAAGATCACATTATAACATTTCAGCACCAGGTATGGTAACATGTCCTAAATGTGGCGAAATGATTTTAGCTCATCGTGTATGTCCAAATTGTGGAAACTATAATGGTAAAACAGTTGTAGAGAAAAAAGAAGAAAAGTAATTTAGAAATAGATGCACTAGGCATCTATTTTCTATATAGAGAGGTTTTTTATGGAACATATTACAGTTTTACTTGAAAAAGCAATCGAACAACTTAATATAAAAGAAGATGGTATCTATGTTGATTGCACATTAGGTGGAGCTGGACATAGTTCTTTAATACTATCTAAACTAAAGAGTGGTCACCTTTATTCATTTGATCAAGATGATTTTGCAATAAATATAGCAAAAGAAAGATTAGATAAAATAGGTAAGAATTATACAATTATTAGATCTAACTTTGTTAATATAAAATCTGAACTTGAGAAACTAGGTGTAACTAAAGTTGATGGTATCCTTTATGATTTAGGTGTATCATCGTTTCAATTTGATGATGCAAAAAGAGGCTTTAGCTATAATAGTGATGCTAAGTTAGATATGCGTATGGATAGTTCTAAAGATTTTAGTGCACATGATATTGTTAATAAATATTCATACGATGAATTAGTTAGAATATTTTATATGTATGGAGAAGAACCTTTTAGTAAACAAATAGCTAGAAAAATAATTGAAAATAGACCTATTAATACAACACTTGAACTTGTTGATGTAATAAAAAAAGCACTACCTCAAAAAGTTTTAAACTCTAAAGGGCATCCAGCAAAACGTATATTTCAAGCACTTAGAATTGAAGTAAATGATGAATTAAAAGTGTTTGAAAAATCGCTAAATGATGTGATTAATCTATTAAATATTGATGGTAGAGTAGTTGTAATAAGTTTCCATTCATTAGAAGATAGAGTTTGTAAAACTATATTTAAAGATAATTCGACAATTAATATTCCAAAAGGACTCCCTATTATTAATAAAGAATTACCTAAACTTGAATTAATTACTAAGCATCCTATTACTCCAAGTATAGATGAGTTAGAAAATAACAATAGAGCTCATAGCGCAAAAATGAGGGTAGCAAGGAGACAAATATGAGAAAAAAAGAAATAGATAATTATTTTAATTTTGATTATAAAACAAAAGATATTGATTTATTTATTAAAAAAAACTTTGATAAAAATAGTGATGTCAGTAACTTAAGAGAATATGTTTATGGTAGCTTATTATATTACAGAATATATTTTAAAGTGTCTTTAATGAAATTTAAAACAAATAAAGAAAAACTAGATTTTGTTGAGAATAATTTAAATTTATTTAGTGATTGGTGGAGTACTGATTTGATAGGTCAATTCTTAAAAAAACCACTTGATTTTTCTGATCACTTTAATAGAGCTAAAAAATATGTTAAAAGTACTAATGAATTTACAAAAAGATTTGCATATGTGTTATTTATAAATGAACTAGCTAAAGATAAGAATAATCATAAAGATATTTTATCTTTAATAGAAAATGATGATAGGTATTATGTTAAAATGGCTATCGCATGGTTATTATGCGAAATGCTTGCATATAATGATGATATTAAAGAATATATAAAAGAATCCAGTTTAAATATTGATATAAAAAGAATGACTATTAATAAAGTAAGAGATTCTTTTAAAATAAAAGATGATGTAAAACAAGATTTATTAAATTATAGAAAGGAAAACCTAAAATGAGTATTTTAAGTGCGATTAATATATCTTATTCTATTGGTGATAGACAAATCTTAAAAGATGCGACTTTTAGACTATTAAAAGGAGAACATATAGGACTTGTTGGGGCTAATGGAGAAGGTAAATCTACTTTTATAAATTTATTACTAGGACATTTAACTGTTGACAGTGGAACAATTGAATGGGCTAAACATACAAAGGTAGGATATTTAGATCAATTTACTAAGCTTGAAAAAGGGAAAACTATTAGAGATATTTTAAAAACAGCATTTGATGATTTCTATAAAATGGAAGCTGAGATAAATGATGGATATATGAAGATGGCAGAAATTACAAATGATGATGAAATGAATGCTTTGCTAGAAGAAATTGGTGAAATGCAAGCTATACTTGATAATAGTGGATTTTATCTAATTGATAGTAAAATAGAAGAAACTGCTAGAGGCTTAGGACTATTTGAAATAGGGCTAGATAAAGACGTTTCTGAATTATCAGGAGGTCAAAGAGCAAAAGTACTTTTAACAAAACTATTACTAGAAAATCCTCAAATATTAATACTAGATGAACCTACAAACTTTCTAGATGTAAATCATATTAACTGGCTTAAAAATTACTTATTAAATTTTGAGAATGCCTTTATTTTAATTAGCCATGATACACATTTTATGAATGCAGTAACTAATGTAATTTATGCAATGGATAATACAAAACTTACTAGATACACTGGTAATTATGATTCTTTTGTTGAAGCATTTAATATGAAGAAAAAGCAAATAGAAGATGCTTATAATGCACAACAAAAAGAGATTGCTAAAATGGAAGATTTTATTGCTAGAAATAAGGCAAGAGTTGCTACTCGTGGTATGGCAAACTCTAGACAAAAGCAATTAGATAAAATGGTTTTAATTGATAAGGGTGTTGAACATAAAAAAGCAAACTTTATCTTTAGATTTAGTCACCCTACAGGTACACTTGCTTTTGAGACAGAAAACCTTGTAATAGGTTATGATCAAGCACTAACAAAACCTATCAATTTAGCTATTAAAAAGGGTGAAAAAATAGCTATAGTTGGTATTAATGGTGTAGGTAAATCTACACTTGTTAAGACGTTATTAGGTATCATTAAACCATTTAGTGGTAAGGCTATAATGAGTCCTACTGTTGATTTAGGCTATTTTGAACAGGAAGTGAAAAGTGACTTAATTACGCCATTTAACTATATATTAGATGAGTTTAGAACGCTTAATAATGGTGAAATATTTGCGGCACTATCTAATAGCGGCGTTAAACGTGATTTAGTAGATAATCCTATGATGACTTTATCAGGAGGTGAACAAGCAAAGGTTAGAATGTGTAAGCTTACTATTAAAGAAACTAATGTAATAGTACTAGATGAACCTACTAACCATTTAGATGTTGCTAGTAAGGAATCACTTCATGATGCAATTACAAATTATCCTGGTAATATTTTACTTGTATGCCATGAACCTGAATTCTATAAAGACTTAGTTGATAGAGTTATAAATGTAGAAGATTTTAGATTATAAGATAACGTTTGTTATCTTTTTTCTTTTATGGTATAATTAATTAGTATTTTGTCTCGCTAGGGGGGATAAATTTGATAAGATTAGAAAATGTAAGCAAATATTATGCTTCAGGGGATAATAATGTTAGCCTTGGACTACATAATATTAGTCTTGAAATGAAAAAAGGAGAAATAATTGGTATAGTTGGTGAATCAGGTAGTGGTAAATCAACTTTTTTAAATGTAGTAAGTGGTTTGGATACATTTGAAGATGGAGAAGTATATTATGGGGATACTCCAGTATCAAGCTTTACACCAGAAGAACTTGGTGAATTTAGAAAAAATCACATTGGTTTTATATTCCAAAACTACAATTTAATTGATTCATATACTGTTTTGCAAAATGTACTTATGCCTTTACTAATTAAAGGAGTAACCGGGAAAGAAGCAAAAGAAAAAGCAAAAGAAATAATAAAAAAAGTAGGACTAGAACATAGAATTAATCATAAGGGTACTAAGCTATCTGGTGGTGAAAAACAAAGATGTGTTATAGCTAGAGCACTTGCTAGTGATTCAGAAATTCTAGCATGTGATGAACCTACAGGTAACCTTGATAGTAAAACAGGTAGAGAAATAATAGAATTAATTAAGGAAGTAGCAAAAGATAAATTAGTATTAATTGTTACACATAATTATGATGAATTAAAAGATATTATTACACGTAGACTAACATTTGCTGATGGTAACTTAATAGAAGATAAAGATTTAACTAGTTATGAAGCAGAAAATGACGAGTTATCGCCAAATAGCACTTATAAGTTTAGCTTCAAAGAAAAACTAAAATTATCTAGTAAAGATATTTTATCTACACCAAAGAAGACTATTTTATCTTTTTTAATATTTATCGCAATATCTGCATTTGTTGCTTATTTATATACAGGTTTATTAACGTATAAAAATAGTTATTCTGATCCATCTATTTTTAGTAATTCACTAAATAATAGATATATAGTTTATGAAAAAGATAAACCATTTAATTATGATGATTTTAAAGATGGTAATTATTATAACTATGCAAATATAGAAGATGAACAATTTAGCTTTAGTTGTGATAGTGTATCTAAAGGAAGTTTCTATTACAAATATGATTTAAGTGATGTTAAACTAAAAAAAGGAAGAATGCCAGAAACTGATAATGAAATAATTATTGGTGTACCTGAACAAACTCTACAAACTTGTTATAAGAATAGCGTTACAATAAGTATATTTCCAAAATATTATAATGATGATGGATTGATTAACATAGATGATAGTAAATATGAAGTAGTAGGATACTATAATATTCCTGATACATCAATGAATACATATTTAATTACTGGAACAGACTATTTAAAGAATAAATTAGTTGATTCATACTTAGCATATGATTTTTATAGTAAAACAGGATCATTTTGGTTAAATGATTCAGTATTATCAACTCAAATAAAAATAAATAATGAGGTAGAAAAAAATGTTATTAATTTTTACTTTAGCAAAGAATTAGAAGGTA
>JAILKD010000027.1 GCA_024694145.1 bacterium
CAATGGATCATCGGTGGAGATGGTTGGGGTTATGACATCGGTTACGGTGGATTAGACCATGTTATCGCTAATAAGGCTGATGTAAACATCTTAGTAGTAGATACAGAAGTTTACTCTAACACAGGTGGACAATCATCTAAATCTGCTAGATATGGTTCAATTGCTAAGTTCACAGCAAGTGGAAAAGAAAACAAGAAGAAAGATTTAGCTGCTATCGCAATGAGCTATGGACATGTATATGTTGCTGCTATTTGCCATGGTGCTAATGATGCTCAAGTAATTAAAGCATTAAAAGAAGCTGAAAGTTATGATGGACCATCTCTAATCATCGCTTATGCTCCATGTATCAACCATGGTATTAAGGGCGGTCTATTCAATGCACAAAAAGAAGCTAAACTTGCTACTGAATGTGGATACTGGCCAATTTTCAGATATGATCCAAGATTAGAAGCTGAAGGTAAGAACCCACTACAAATGGACTGCAAAGAACCAGATTGGTCTAAGTACAATGACTTCCTAATGAATGAAACTAGATATTCTCAATTAACAAAGGTTAACCCTAAAGAAGCAGAAGCTCTACTTAAGGCTAACTTAGAAGATGCTAAACATCGTTGGGAAATGTATCAAAGATACTTAAAGATGGATTATTCAAAAGCTGAATAATAATTTTAGACATAAATTCTATATATAAAACTCAAGGCTTATAAACCTTGAGTTTTTTTGTTATAATCATTAGTAGGAAGTGATTATATGAATACATTTGATTGTATAAATAATAGATTTAGTTATAGAGGGAAATATAGTAATGATATTGTTCCAAAAGAAGATTTAATCAAAATAATGGAGGCAGGTTTAAACGCTCCATCAGGATGTAATAAACAAACTACATCATTAATCGCAGTTGATGATAAAACTATTTTAGATAAACTATATAGTGTAATAGTTCCTAAAACAGGTAATGTTGCACCAGCTATGATTTGCGTTTTAACTGAAAGAATAAATGCATATAGAGACAAATGTTTTGCTATTCAAGATTATTCTGCCGCAATAGAAAATATGCTTCTTGCTATAACTGATTTAGGTTATGCAAGTTGCTGGGTAGAAGGTCATATTACTGATGATGATAGAATTTGTGATAAAATGGCTAAGATTTTAAATGTCCCATCTAACTTAGATTTGGTATGCTACCTACCTATTGGTAAACCAATAGATGAAGTAAAAAGGGTAAACAAAAAGGCGTTTAATGAACGCGCTTGGTTTAATACATATAATAAATAAAAAACGGCTTTTATAAGCCGTTTTATTATTTTCTAATTACACCCTGTTCAATAGCTTTATCAGCTACAGCTTTGCTTACAGCAAGAACTACTCTCTTATCAAATGGAGATGGTACGATGTAATCAGGTGTAAGTTCATTATCTGCGATTACATTAGCTATTGCATAACTTGCAGCTACTTTCATTTCTTCAGTAATCTTTGTAGCGTGTGCATCTAGAGCACCTCTAAAGATTCCTGGGAATGCAAGTACGTTATTAATTTGGTTAGGGAAATCACTACGTCCTGTACCAACAATATAAGCACCAGCTTCTTTAGCATCATTTGGCATTATTTCAGGTGTTGGATTAGCTAAAGCGAAGATGAATGGATCTTTAGCCATAGATTTAACCATATCTTTTGTTACTAAGCCTGGAGCAGATACACCAACAAACATATTAGCACCTACTAGTGCACTAGCAAGACTTCCATCACCAGATTCAGGTGAGTCAAGAATTCCTTCATCTAATAATTCTTTAACTACAAAGTTATATGAATCATATTTTTTCTTATCAATTACACCTTTAGAGTTAGTTGCATAAACTTTAGCTACACCAATCTTCTTAAGCATTCTAGCAATAGAAGAACCAGCAGCACCCATACCTGACATAACGACTTTAATGTCGCTTGCTTTTTTCTTAGTTAATCTTAAACAGTTAATTAATGCAGCACCTACAATGATTGCTGTACCATGTTGATCATCATGGAATACTGGAATATCTAATTCCTCTTTTAACTTTCTTTCAATAGTAACACAACGTGGTGCCGAAATATCTTCTAAGTTAATTGCTCCAAATGTTGGGGCTAGTATTTTACAAGTTCTAATAATTTCATCTGGATCTTGAGTGTCTAAACAAACTGGAATAGAATCAATTTTACCAAATTCTTTTAAAAGTATTGATTTACCTTCCATAACTGGCATTGCTGCATAAGGTCCAATGTTACCTAAACCAAGTACAGCAGAACCATCAGTAATAACTGCTACGATGTTTCCACGTGAAGTATATTTATAAGAGTCATTAACATTTTCTTTAATTCTTAAACAAGGTTCAGCTACACCTGGAGTGTATGCGATAGATAAGTCATCTTTATTCTCTAATTTAACTTTTGAAATTACTTCAATTTTTCCTTTATGAGTTTCATGTAATTTTAGTGATTCAGCTTTGTAATCCATTTTTAAATCTTCCTTTCAAATATATCATTATTATAATAATCGTATGCTAGAGTAATAGGGAAATTCTCTACCTCTAGACGTTTAATTGATTCTGTTCCTAAATCAGAAAATGCGATTATATCGCACTTTTTCACACATTTAGAAAGAAGTGCACCACATCCACCTGTAGTAATAAAATATAAGATTTTATCCTTTTGATAAACATCTTTACAAGATGCACCACGAGGTCCTTTACCGATTGTTCCTATTACTCCAAAGTCTTTCATAAGGTATGCAAACTTATCCATACGTGATGCAGTAGTAGGACCAATTGATCCAACTGCTTTATTTGGAGGTGTAGGAGTAGGGCCTGCATAATAGATTAGACTATTAGAAAAATCTACAGGTAATTTTTCACCTTTTTTAAACATTTCTTCTAATCTCATATGTGCAGCGTCTCTAGCTGTATAAATAACACCAGTATAGTAAATTGTATCTCCGCTTTTGTTTTTCTCAAACATTATAATATCACCTCTTTATGTCTATGAGCATGACATTGTATTGTTAGAGCTACAGGAAGGCTTGCTATATGACAAGGATAATAATTAATTTTTACCGCAAGACAAGTAGTATCTCCTTTTAAACCCATAGGTCCAACCTTAGTAGCATTTACTAAATCATATATTTCTTTTTCAAGTTTTGCTATTTTTTCATTATCTGATTTATCATTGATATCTCTAAGTAATGCTTCCTTACTCATAACAGCTGCTTTATCCATAGTACCGCCTATACCAATACCTAGAACAAGTGGAGGGCAAGGCCTACCTCCAGCCTCAATGATTGAATCAACTACAAATTTTTTTATTCCATCTATTCCATCACTTGGGTTGAGCATCTTAATTTTACTCATGTTTTCACTGCCAGCACCCTTTAAGCAAACAGATAATTTAAGTTTATCTCCATCAACAATTTTATAATAAATAATAGCAGGAGTATTATCATTTGTATTAATTCTATCTATAGGATTTTTTACAACTGATTTTCTTAAAAAGGCTTCAGTATAAGCTTTTCTAACTCCTTCATTGATTGCATCGCTAATATTTGCGTTAACATGAACATCACGTCCCATTTCAACAAATACTAATACTAAACCAGTATCTTGACACATAGGAATGTATTCATTTTTTGCTAGCTTATCATTTTCTATTATTTGACATAATATGTTTTTGGCAATAGAATCAGTTTCAAAATCTTTTGCTTTTTCTATTACTTTTAGTACATCATCATTAATAAAATAAGCAGCATCAACGCAACACTTATATATAGAATTGGTGATTAATTTACTATCAATTTCTCTCATAAGAAAAACACCTCGCAAACTATTATACTATACTTTGTTTTTAAAAGAAATATTTTTTGAAAAATATACTTGCTTTATATTATTAATAATGTTATAATAAAAAGGCCTATGTAGAACTATGGTTTTTATAAAGCTATGGCAGAAGGAGTGTTATTATGAAGAAAGGTATACATCCAGAATACAACAAAATAACTGTTACTTGTACAACTTGTGGTGCACAATTTGAAACAGGATCAACATTAAAAGAATTAAGAGTTGATACATGTGCTAATTGCCATCCATTCTATACTGGAAAGCAAACATTTACACAAGCTGCTGGACGTGTTGAAAAATTCAAACAACGTTATAATATTAAGTAATTGATTATATAAAATGCAACTGAGAAATCAGTTGTTTTTTTTCCTTGAAAAAGTGTGGTGAAAACAAGTGGATATTAAATATATGAAAATGGCAATAAATGAGGCAATAAAGGCATTTAATAAAAATGAAATACCTGTTGGTTGTGTTATTGTAAAAAACGATTTAGTAGTTGCAAAAGCTCACAATTTAAGAGAAATAAATAACTTAGTAACAAGTCACGCTGAAATACTTGCTATAACAAAGGCAAATAAGAAATTAAATAGCTGGAGATTAGATGATTGTGATATTTATGTTACACTTGAACCTTGTTCAATGTGTAGTGGCGCAATCATTCAATCTAGAATTAAAAACTTATATTTTGGAGCATATGATAAAAAAGCAGGCGCATGCGGATCTGTATTAAACTTATTTAGTTATCCATTTAATCACAAAGTAAATGTAGTTGGCGGAATATTAGAGGAAGAATGTAAAAAGCTATTACAAGATTTTTTTAAGACCTTAAGGTCTTGATTAAAAATATTTAATATGATACAATAAGTGCGTATCACTCAAGGAGTGTGGGTGAACCAGGTCAGGTCAGGAATGGAGCAGCCTTAAGCTTCTCATTCTTGTGGGTGATACACTAATATAAAAAAGTAAGCAATTTTATGAAATCATTTTCAAAATTGCTTTTTTTATTTTATTATATAAATAAAAAAATTAATATGCTATAATCAAAATGAGGTGTTTTTATATGAAATATAACGAGAAACAATTTATTCAATCAACAACTGAAGCTTTTGAAACTCAAGAAATGAGTAATGGAGCTAAAATCGAATTACATTACATGAATGAAGAACCATTCTATATGGACAATATCAACAAATCTAGATTCTCAGCATGGGCAAGTGTCGATGGCAAGAATTACAAATTATTTGTTGAAAGAGGTCTATATGATATTACAAAAGATTTGTATTCTAAAGAAGTAAATGAAATCTGGATGGATTTCTGGGCAACAATTGATAAGATGAGAAAAAAATATATTTTCTACATCATGTTACCAATGCTTGCAATCTTTTTAACAGGATTTATATTACTTTCTATTTTCTTACCTAATCAAATATGGGTATTACTTGTAGCTTTATTAGTAGTATTAATTTCAAGCTTATTTGCATCATCAATGTTAAGTAGAAAAATGCAAATAGAAAATATTAATGCTGCAACTAAGGTTAGAGATTTTGTAGGTTTAGATAAATTTAAAGGAATTGTAGATGCACAAGAAAAATACATTGAAAACTTCTATAATGAATTACAAAAGAAATATGAAGAAGAAGATAGATTAGCTGAAGAAGCTAACAATTTAGATCAAATTGAAGCAACAGAAAACGAAACTGAAGTTGAAGAAACTACAACTCAAGAAGTTGAAGAAGATATAGATTCAATTGAAGTTGATGCTGATGAAAAGAATACTAAAGAAGAATAATACGCAACAGGAAGGACTTTGAGAATTATGTTTAATGAACAATTAGCAGTTACTGCAATTAGAATGCTTGGTGTAGAAGCAATAACAAAAGCAAAAAGTGGTCACCCAGGAATCGTTTTAGGTGCTGCTCCTATTTTACATACTCTTATTACTAGACATTTAAGAGTAAACCCTAGAGATACTAAGTGGTTTGATAGAGATAGATTCATTCTATCTGCTGGTCATGGATCTGCATTATTATATAGTGCTTATCATATGATGGGATTTGAAATCTCTATGGATGACATAAAAAACCTTCGTCAAGCTGGAAGTAAAACTCCAGGACATCCTGAAGTTAATCAAGCTGAAGGTGTAGATGCTACTACAGGACCACTAGGACAAGGTATTGGTATGTCTGTAGGTATGGCTATTGCTGAAGAATTTTTAAGTAAGAAATTTAATACACCAGATATGACTGTAATTGATCACTATACTTATGTTATTTGTGGTGATGGAGATTTACAAGAAGGTATTTGTCAAGAAGCTATGTCTCTGGCAGGTCATTTAGGACTTGGAAAATTAATCATTTTATATGATTCAAACGATATCCAACTTGATGGAAAAGTTAGTATGGCTTATAGCGATAATACTAAGATGAAATATGAAGCTTTAAACTGGCAATATTTAAAAGTTAGTGATGGTACAGACATTGAAGCTATTGATAAGGCTATTATTGAAGCTAAAAAAGAAACAAATAAGCCAACTATTATCGAAGTAAAAACAACTATTGGATTTAATGCTCCAGGAGCTGGAACTTCAAGTTGCCATGGTAAACCATATAGTACTGAAGATTTAGAATTAATTAAGAAAAACTATAGCTGGGAATATCCTGATTTTGTAATTCCAGAAGAAGTATATGATTTTTACCAAGGATGTGCTAAAGAATTAGGTATTAAAAAGCACATGGAATGGAATATATTACTTTCAGATTATCAAAAGAAATATCCTGATTTATATACTAAATTAAGTATAGCTGCAGGTAATAATTTTGAAATTCCTGATTTAACAACTTACAAAGTTGGTGAATCTTTATCTACTAGAGTTGCTGGTGGTAAAGCACTAGCTGAATTATCAAAATATATTGAATGTATGATTGGCGGATCTGCAGACCTTTCATGCTCATGTATGGTAAAGGGTGCTGATGGAGATTTCACTAAAGAAAATAGATTAGGTAGAAACATCAACTTTGGTGTTAGAGAACATGCAATGGGAGCTATCGCAAATGGTATGGTGCTACACGATGGTATTAAATCATTTGTTGGTGGATTCTTCGTATTTAGTGATTATATGAAACCAGCTATGCGTATGGCATCAATTATGAGTATTGGAACAGTATTTGCTTTCTCTCATGATACTATTGCCGTAGGTGAAGATGGTCCAACACATCAACCAATTGAACAAGCATTTGCGATTAGAACTATTCCAAATATGATTTTATTTAGACCAGCTGATCCAAATGAAACAGTATATGCATTTGAACTAGCATTTAAGTTTAAGAAGATTCCATCAACTATTCTTATGACTAGACAAAATATAAATGTTTTGGAAGGAACAAGTTATGATGGTGTAAGCAAAGGTGGATATATCATTAGTGAAGCTAAAGGCGAAATGGATGGTATATTACTAGCTACTGGTTCAGAAGTTAGTTTAGCAATTGAAGCTCAAAAGGAACTTGAAAAACAAGGAAAATTTGTTAGAGTTGTTTCAATGCCATCAACTAATTTATTTGATATGCAAAGTCAAGCATATAGAGATGAAGTACTACCTAAGGGTGTAAAGACATTAGCAATTGAAATGGGAACAAGCCTTGGATGGTATAAATATGCTGATGATGTACTAGGAATTGATAAGTTTGGTATTTCAGCACCACTTAAGGTAATAGTTCCTATGTATGGATTTACAGTAGAAAATGTAGTTAAAAGATATTTAGAAATAAAAAAGTAATAAACTCACGTGCGTGAGTTTTTGCTCTCTTATAAAGAGGTGTTATAAATGTATGATACTATCGTTATAGGAGCCGGACATGCAGGATGCGAGGCTGCCTTAGCTAGCGCAAGATTAAACAAGAAAACTTTACTTATAACTGGTAATTTATCTATGACTGGTTCTATGCCATGTAATCCATCTATTGGTGGACCTGCTAAAGGTATTGTAGTTAGAGAAATAGATGCTTTAGGCGGAGAAATGGCTAGAAATGCTGATAAAACACAAATACAAGTTAAAATGCTTAATAGTAGTAAAGGACCTGCAGTTAGAGCTCTTAGATTTCAATCAGATAAAAGAATGTATCCTAGAGAAATGCTTAAAACATTACAAAATGAAAAAAACCTAGATTTACTTGAAGGATATGTTGAAAAGTTTTTAGTAAGTGATAATAAAGTTAATGGTGTATTATTTAACAATGAAGAAATACATTCAAAAGCGGTTATTATTACTACAGGAACTTATATGAGAAGCAGGATACTTAGAGGACATAGTTTTAAAGAAGAAGGACCAGATGCTCAAAAAACTAGCCGTGGTATTAGTGATGAACTTAAAGAACTAGGCTTTGAAGTTATAAGACTAAAAACAGGTACTCCAGCTAGAATATTCACTGATTCAATTGATTTTTCAAAAGGTCAAGTAGAAAATGGGGATAAAGAAAAGTGGACTTTTAGTTTTGATAATATAAGTTATGATAGACCACAAGTCCCTTGTTATCTTATTTATACAAACGATGAAACTAAAAGAATCATTTTAGATAACTTAGATAAATCCGCAATGTATGGTGGAGTTGTTGAAGGAGTAGGTCCTAGATACTGTCCATCTATTGAAGATAAAATAGTAAGATTTAAAGATAAAGAACGTCATCAAGTATTTTTAGAACCAGAAAGTCTAGAAATAAATGAAACATATGTACAAGGATTCTCTACATCTATGCCTGAAGATATTCAAGATAAAATGATTAGAACATTACCAGGTTTAGAGAATTGTAGAGTTAAACGTTATGCATATGCAATAGAATATGATGCGATTAATCCAATGCAACTTAAGCCAACACTAGAATCGAAATTAATTGAAGGCCTATATTTTGCTGGTCAAGTAAATGGAACTAGTGGATATGAAGAAGCAGCATGTCAAGGTTTAATGGCTGGTATTAATGCAAGTCTAAAAATTGATAATAAAGAGCCATTAATATTAAAACGTAATGAAGCATATATCGGTGTATTAATTGATGATTTAATAACTAAAGGTGTAAGAGATCCTTATAGATTATTAACATCACGTGCTGAATATAGATTACTACTTAGACACGATAATGCAGATGCTAGACTTATGAAATATGGTCATAAAATAGGCTTACTAGATGAAAAAAAATATAATAAATATTTAGAAAAAGAAGCATTAATAGGAAAATATAAGGAAATGCTAAAAACAGAGAAAATAGCTCCAAAAAAGGCTAATTCTTATTTAGAAAAAGAAAAAGGAACATCTATTAATGAAAGTGTAAGTGGTTATGAATTACTAAAAAGACCAGAAATAGATTATAAAGATATCAAAGAATTGTTCAATTTAGATATAAGTGATGAAATAGTTGAAGCAATTGAAATAGAAGCTAAATATAGTGGCTATATCAATAAGGCAATAGATCAAGCAAAGAAAATGCTTGAAGCTGAAAATATTAAAATACCTAATGACTTCAACTATGATAACATCAAAAACTTAGCAAGTGAAGCTAAGGAAAAACTAAAGAAGATTAAACCATTAACAATAGGACAAGCAATGAGAATTAGTGGTGTAAATCCAGCTGATATTACACAACTATTGTTTGCTTTAAAAAGATAATGGATTTTATTAAAGAATTAGAAAAACTAAATATAACATTAAATGATAAACAAATTGAACAATTTAAAAAATACTTTGAATTATTAGTAGAATACAATAAAGTTATGAATTTAACTGGTATAACTGATATGGAAGGAGTATATTTAAAACATTTCTATGATTCTCTAACATTAGTTAAAGCATATGATTTTAATAACAATATCAATTTATGTGATGTAGGTAGTGGTGCAGGGTTTCCTTCAATTCCACTAAAGATTGCATTCCCTAATATAAATGTTGTTATTATTGATGCTTTAAAGAAAAGATTAGAATTCTTAAATGTTGTAATTAAAGAATTAGGCTTAGAAAATGTAAAGCTAGTACATGCTAGAGCTGAAGAAGCTAGTTATAGGGAAGAGTTTGATATTGTTACTTCACGCGCTTTAGCAGATATTAATATTGGCTTAGAATTATGTATGCCACTAGTTAAAGTAAATGGATTCTATTTACCTATGGTTGTAAGTTATGACTTAGGAAAGAATACTATTAAAGAACTTGGGGGATTATTGGTAGAAGAAATAAAATTCTATTTACCAGTAGAAAGTAGTGAAAGAAAAATCTTAAAGATCAAAAAGATTGGGAAAACTAGTGATAAATATCCTAGAAGTTTTGCCAAAATAAAAAAGAATCCTTTAAGATAAGGGGTACTATATGGGAAAGATTATTGCAATTTCAAATCAAAAAGGTGGTGTAGGCAAAACTACAACAAGTGTAAACTTAGCAGCATCTCTTGCATTTTACGGTAAAAAAGTACTTGTAGTAGATTTAGACCCACAAGGTAGCGTAGCTACATCACTAGGCATTGATAAATCAAATTTAGTTTATAATATGTATGATATTTTTTGTAATAATATTGAAGCAAAAGATGTTATTGTTAGATCTGAAGCTGCATCAATAGATGTGCTTCCATCAACAGTTGATTTAGCAGGTGTCGAATTAAAATTAATAGATAATCCATTTAGGAATTATGTCTTAGAGAAGGCATTAAACAAGATTAAAGGTTCATATGATTATGTAATTCTTGATACACCACCATCTCTTGGGCTTTTAACTTTAAATGCTTTATATGCAGCTAATTCTGTAATCATTCCCGTACAATGTCAATTCCTTGCATTAGAAGGATTAACACAATTATTAAATACTATTAGAATAGTACAAAAGAATAAAAGAGAAAATAAGAAGAGCTTAAAAATAGAAGGCGTATTATTTACTATGTTAGATAAACGTACTAATACTGGTTGGTCAGTAATTAATGAAGTAAAGGAATACTTCAAAGAAGGAGTATTTGATACTATCATTATGTCGAATGTTGCAGCACAAGTTGCACCAAACTTTGGACTTCCAGTAATAAAATATCAACCACAAGCTGCTTCAAGTAAAAATTATAAACTTCTTGCAAAGGAGGTTATGAAGCAAAATGAGTAAAATAGGACGTGGATTAAAAGAATTACTAGACGATAATTATATTGATATTAATGATATCAAGGATGGAGAAGTAGTTTTAAATATAGAACTAGATAAAATCAAACCAAATCCATATCAACCTAGAAAAGTCTTTGATGAAGAAAAGATTGATGAACTTGCGGCATCAATTAGTGAAAACGGCGTATTTCAGCCAATTATTGTAAAGCAATTTGATAATAATTATATAATTGTTTCAGGAGAAAGACGTTTTAGAGCTTGCCAAAAACTAAAACTTACAACTATTCCTGCAATAGTTAGAGCATATGATGAATCAAAGGTCGCTGAAATAGCTCTAATTGAAAATCTACAAAGAGAAAACTTAACAGCAATGGAAGAAGCAATTGCTTATCAAACAATCATGAGAGAGTTAGGTTTAACTCAAGCAGAATTAGCAAAAAAGATTGGTAAATCTAGAAGTTATATAACTAATGTAGTAGGTTTGTTATCACTTCCTGCTGAAGTTGCTAATTTAGTAAGTGAAGGTAAGATAACTAGTGGACATGCTAGACCACTATCAAAACTAAAAGATGAAAAAAGAATAATAGAAATAGCAAATGAAATTGTTGCTAAGAATTTAAATGTTAGAGATGTTGAAGAAATAACAAAAAATGAAAAGAAAACTAAAACAATTAAAGTATCTAGTAACAAATTTGTTAGGACTCAAAATAAATTAGAAAACTATTTAGGATGCAAGGTAAAAGTTGCTGAAGATAAAATTACTATTAGTTTTCCTAAAGAAAAGAGAAATGAAATTGTTAAAAAGATTTCAGGTGATAAATAATGTATAAGTTAGATGATATTATCACTACAAAGAAAAAACATGTCTGTGGTAATGATAAATGGAAAATCATTAGAGTTGGTGCAGATATAAAAATGGAATGTGTAAACTGTGGTAGAGTAGTTTTAATTCCAAAAATAGAACTTGATAAAAAGATAAAGAAAACGGCTTAAAAATGCCTTAATCGGAGGTGGTCACTTTGTTTTATGGAGTAGATCTAAATGTAGAAATAACTTTAAACATAGCAACAGCAATATGTATGCTTCTTGCTGGTGTTGGTGTACTACTTATGGGATGTAAAGTATTATCAGAAAATATGGAGCGTTTAGCCAACACTAAAATTAAGGGCTTATTTAATAAGACATCAAAAAGCAAACTTGCAGGTGTAGGTATTGGTGCAGCAACAACAGCACTAGTACAAAGTTCCGGTGTTACAACCGTTATGATTGTCGGTTTCGTTAATGCTGGTATGATTACTTTGTATCAAGCAACAACATTAATAATGGGTGCAAACATAGGTACAACAGTAGTTGCACAAATTGCATCATTACAAGGCTTTAGTGTAGCACCATTTGCTATGGCACTTGCTGGTATTGGAATGCTTACTTGTGTATTTATTAAAAAAGAAAAAATAAAAGTAATTGGTAGTATTTTTACTGGTTTAGGATTAATATTTATAGGTTTATCATTAATGACTTGGTCAATGAAAGGCTTTAGTGAAAGCGAAGCTATAGTTAAAGCACTTGGTGTAATTAAAAATCCTGTATTGCTTTTATTAATAGGTATTGCATTTACTGCACTATTAAATAGTAGTGCTGCTGTTACATCTATTATTATTTCAATGGCTGCCGCTGGCTTAGCAATTGGTGGAGATTCTAATGGTAATTATGCATTATTTGTAATACTTGGATCTAATATCGGTTCCTGCGTTACTGCACTTATGAGTTCACTTGGTGCAAGTACAAATGCAAAACGTACAAGTATGATTCACTTAATGTTTAACGTATTTGGTAGTATGATATTCTTTATCGTACTTGTTTGTTGGAGAGATTTCAATAAAGTTACATTTGCAAAGTGGTTCACACATGCAACAAATCAAATTGCCATGTTCCATACATTCTTTAACGTAATTTGTACAATTTTATTCTTACCACTTACTGGTGTATTTGTTAAATTATCAATGATTCTTGTTAGAGGAAAAGAAAATGAACTTGGTTCAACACAAACATTTTTGGATAAGCGTTTCTTAGCAAACCCTGCGATTGCTCTAGAAGCTGTTGAAAAAGAATCTATGATGATGCTTGATAATTGTATATTATCGCTAGATGAGGCGCTTAAAGGATTTATTGAAAGTGATGAATCTTACGATGAAAGAATAAGAGAAAGAAACTCTTTAATTGTTGAAACTTCTAAAAACATTACTAACTATTTAGTTGAAGTATCTACTGTTGTTAATAATGTTAGACAAGAGCATTTAGTTTCAGCAATGCATTCTAATGTTGGAGATATAGTCCGTGTATCTGAATTATCAGACAACTTAATGAAATATACAGCTAGAGAAATCAAAGAAGATTTAATATTCTCTAATATAGTAAAAGAACAATTATCAACAATGCTTGATACAATTAAAGAATTAACAGAATTAACTAAAAAGATTATTCTTAAAAAGCAATTATATTTAATAGCTGCAGCTGATGAAGTTGAAGATAGAATTGATAAAATGAGAAAAGACTTAATCAATGGTCATATTGAAAGATTAAACAAAGGTGAATGTAAGAGTGAAAGTAGTAGTGTATTCATTAACCTTGTAGGTAACTTGGAAAGATCTGGAGACCACATTGTTTATGTTGCTCATTCTATAGAAGGTATTTAAAAATATTACTTGCGTTTTTCTAAAAAATGGTATAAAATAGAGAAGCGTAAGACACGGAGCGGTAGCGAAGAGGCTAAACGCGTCAGACTGTAAATCTGATCCCTACGGGTTCGGTGGTTCGAAACCACCCCGCTCCACCACTTAATATATGCGCTTTGGTATACTTCCAAAGTTTTTTTATACAAATATTTTAATAAAAAATAACATTTATCTAATAAAACTTATATAAAAAAGTAGGTGAGATAATGAAAAAGAAAGCAATGCAAATGGCAAGAAGCAATTGTATGATTACTTGTAATATTTGTGGTGGACAATTTAATTCAAAATACGGAATTATGGATGGTGAGGTATATTGTCCTAAATGTTATAATATGTATTTAGAAAAGCAAGCTGCTGATATTACACAAATTGCTAAGATTAGATTAAATAGAACAATTTTAAGATGTATTTGTTTTGCTATTGCTCTAACAGCATTAATTCTTGCAATTGTATTCTTTGATAAGGGAGATTCCAAATTAATGTTTGGCTTAGCAATTGCATCATGTGTAATTATTGCTATATTCCCATTCCATAGAGATTTTATTGCATTTATTACTAACGGCTTTAATGGTTTTGTAAAAGAAGAAACAACAGCTGTTAGAAGAAAAGTTATTTATTATTCAAATGGTATTATTGAAGACCATGAAACAGGTCCAATGAGAATATTATTCTATATAATAGATTTCATTCTTGTATGGCCTTGCATGGCATTATTAATTATTACTGTTATTCCTAGAGCATTAATTGATATTATTAGAATTAGAAAAGCTAATAAAAAAATAAATGACCTAATTAATGAAATGCTTCCACCAGTAGATGGAAAGCAAGAAGCTAAATATAATTTTGATATTAGATTTGTAGATTCATATAGTAATGTTTGTATAGATTATTACATGGGTTTAATGAATGTAAAAAAAGAAGAAGCTATTGAAGCTTTAGAAAAAGATTTAATAGTTCATTTTAAAAAGAGTGTTAACTATAAAGACGGATATAGAGCATTTATAAATCACTATTATGGTAGAAGAAATTATGACGGTGTTAGATTCGTATATTTAGAAGTAAGTATGGTAGATCCTGAAAGTGCAATATTCGTTAAACAAAAGAAAAGAAGAAACAGATAATTATATGCCATTAGATATTCTAATGGCTTTTAATTTTATTAGTATTGACATAGATGTTTTAAAATGATAAGATTAGTTTGTAAATGCGATGATGAAAAACAAGTAAATATTAAATATTCTATTTAGAGAGTTACTGGTTGGTGTAAAGTAATTAGATATTAATATTGAATACATTTTTGGAGTTGAAAGTTGAACTTTAGTAGGCTTCTCCGGGTTCTCCCGTTATAGAGATAATGAGGTTATTACTTTAGGGTAATAATAAAAAAAGGTGGTACCACGTTAATTACGTCCTTTCTATATGAAAGGCGTTTTTTTTATAAATAAAAGAGGTGTGGAAATGATTATTACAGAATTATTAGAAAGAAATGCTTGGCAATATCCTGATGATGAAGCATTAGTAGAAATAAATCCTACTAAAAAGCCAGAGCAATATAAAACATGGAAGGAATTTAGTTTAGTTGAACCTGTTGCTGCAAAACAATATAGACGTAGCATTACTTGGGAAGACTTTAATAGAACAAGTAATAGAATTGCTAATATGATTTTAAGTATGGGTATTAAAAAAGGCGATAAAGTGGCGATTTTATTAATGAACTGCTTAGAATGGCTTCCAATTTACTTTGGTGTGCTTAAAACAGGAGCATTAGCTGTACCACTAAATTATAGATATGCAGCTGATGAAATTAAATATTGCTTAGAATTAGCTGATGTTGATATGTTAATATTTGGACCTGAATTTATTGATAGAGTTTCATCTATTAAAGATTCTGTTCCAAGAGTTAAAAATATGATATTTGTTGGTAATGAAGAAGTAAGCTTTGCTAAAAACTATGAAGAACAAATTAAATATTATACATCTAGAAAACCAGTTATTGACCTAACAGAAGATGATTATGCTGCTATTTATTTTTCAAGTGGAACTACAGGATTCCCTAAGGCAATACTACATGCACATAGAGCATTAATTAATTCATGTAGAACAGAACAAAATCATCATAAACAAACTAAAGATGATGTATTCTTATGTATTCCACCGCTTTATCATACAGGAGCTAAGATGCATTGGTTTGGCAGCTTAATTTCAGCTAGTAAGGGTGTTTTACTTAGAGGTGTTAAGCCAGAATGGATTTTCCATGCTGCTAGTGATGAAGGAGCAACTATTGTTTGGTTATTAGTACCATGGGTACAAGATATACTTGATTCAATCGATAGAGGAGATTTAAAATTGTCTGATTATGATTTATCTAGTTGGAGATTAATGCATATTGGTGCACAACCTGTACCACCATCATTAATTGCTAGATGGAAGAAGGTATTCCCTAAACATGAATATGATACTAACTACGGCTTATCAGAATCAATTGGACCAGGTTGTGTTCATTTAGGAATTGAAAACATTGATAAAGTAGGTGCAATTGGTAAAGCCGGTTATTTATGGGAAACTAAGGTTGTAGATGATAAGGGTAATCCAGTAAAGCAAGGAGAAGTTGGAGAACTTGCTGTTAAAGGACCTGGAGTAATGATATGTTACTATCATAATGAAGAAGCAACAAAAGAAATACTTAAGGATGGTTGGCTATATACTGGTGATATGGCTAAACTTGATAGCGATGGATTTATCTATTTAGTTGATAGAAAAAAAGATGTAATTATAACAGGTGGAGAAAACTTATATCCTGTTGAAATTGAAAACTTTATTAGAAAAAATGATAAAGTTAGAGATGTTGCAGTTATAGGTATGCCTGATGATAGATTAGGAGAAATTGCAACAGCAATTATTGAGGTTAAAGATGGTTTGACTTTAACAGAAGATGAAATTAATAAATTCTGTGAAGGAATGCCTAGATATAAAAGACCTAGAAAGATTATATTCGCTGATATTCCACGTAACCCTACTGGTAAAATTGAAAAGCCAAAACTACGTGAAAAATATTGCGGTGGTAGACTTGTTGAAAAGCAAACAACTAAATAGGGGGATTTAATAAAATGGATTTATTTGTTAAGATTTTATTTATCGTCATTTTCTTTGCTGTAACTTTTTATATTGGTTTTTACTGTAGAAAAAAAGCAGCAAACTCAAATGA
>JAILKD010000062.1 GCA_024694145.1 bacterium
AATCTTAGAAATCAAATAAAAAAACTATTATATGAAGAAAAAAATATAAATGTTGATATAGAACAAATAGTAATAGGTTCTAATACTCATACATTAATTAATGAGATAATAAAAATGCTTGATATTGACTCTATAATGATAGAAAACCCTGGATATTACAATAAGAATTCTTTTAATATTAAGGTATGTTACAATAATCTTGATAGTAAAGGATTTAGCGCTGAAGAGTTTATTAATTCAAATGCAAAATTGGGCATAGTTACGAGCTTTTCAGAGTTTCCACTAGGTATAAAAATGCCTATGGATAGAAAGATGGAATTATCTAATTATTTAAAAGAATCTAATAAATATTTAATAGAAGATTCTTTCGATTCATCTTTTAGAAATAATGGATATCAAGTTACACCATTATTTAATATATCAGAACACATTTTTTTCTTAGAATCCTTTTCTAGAACAATGTTTCCAGGATTATGTATATCATATATGGTTTTACCAAAAAAATTAGTAAAAAAATATGATTCTTTAATGAATATAGAAAAAAATGTTATACCTTCCCTTGATCAACTCATATTAGCAAAGTTTATTGAAAGTGGTAAATATTCCAGTCATGTTAATAGGCTTAGAACATCTTTTTTAAACAAGAAAAAAATAGTTTTAAGTTATATCAATAAGGTAAATCTAAAGATTCTTCCTGTTGAAAACTATTCATCAATATTAGTTGAGTTAGATAATGTTGATGTTAAAGCACTTAAAAAGGATTTAGATAATAGTAGTATCAAAATTAATTTTATTAATGATTTTATGGAAAAAAATGTAAAAAAAGAAATACTAATTATAGGATTTTCATCAATTGATTTAAATCTAATTGGTATAGGTATTGAATTAATCATTAAAGCTATTTTAAATAATATGATAAAATGATAAAATTATATGTGAGGTGTTATTAATGAAAATAATAATGGAAAGTGAACAAATTAGCCGTACACTTAGACGTATGAGCCATGAAATTATAGAAAAAAATATAGATTTAAACGAAGTAGTTTTAATTGGTATTAAAAGTAAAGGAACACCTATTGCTAAATTATTAAGCGATAACATCTATCACTTTGAAAATGTTAGAATTCCTGTTGAAGAAATAGACATTTCTAAATATAGAGATGATGAAAAGAAAACTGATAGTGCAATATTAAATATTACTCAAACACTACATGACAAGGTTGTAATTTTAGTTGATGATGTATTATTTACAGGACGTAGTGCCAGAGCAGCAATGGATGCTGTAATGGATTTAGGTAGAGCAAAACGTATACAACTTGCAGTACTTGTAGATAGAGGACATAGAGAATTACCTATTAGACCTGATTATGTAGGTAAAAATATTCCAACATCAAGAGATGAAAATGTAGTTGTTAATTTGGAAGATAATGTAATATATATAAAATAGTAAAAAGTTGATTTTTTGATTAATAAATACTATAATAATTTCGTAATTAACAAGAAAAGAGGGTTATATTATGTATTCAGAGGAAGAAAAAGATGTAATTGAAGCTGAAGAAGTAAAAGAAACTGAAACAAAAACAGAAGATAAAAAAGATGAATCTAATAATGGTAAGAAAGAATATCATATTATTAAAGAAAACTTCAACAAAGCCTTAATTTGGGCCATTATTGGTTTAGCAATCCAAACAGTAATTGTTATATTCTTAACTATTATTAATCATACTATTGATAACGAAGGAGTTCGTCTATTAATTAACTGTATAGGAGATGCTATTCAATGTGCTGGATTAGTAATTGTAGGTATTGTTGAATTAAGATTATTCTTAAATGAAACAAATCCTAAGAGAGATAAAGATATTGCATCATTTATCATAAGCTTAGTAGCATTTATATTAGCATTCTTAACTGCTTTATATGCAGGAATTGAATCAATTAGAGAACTAGTTGGTGCAATACATGAATTTTTAAATTAGGAAGTGTAAAAACACTTTCTTTTTTTTTATATAAAAAAAGTATTTCTATATTTTAAAATATTTGTTATAATGTTAGTGTTGTTTTAATATATTAAAAAGGAGTAATAATTATGAAAATGGAAAATATCAAAAAACAAGACCCTGAATTATTTGAATATATTAGCGAAGAATTAGATAGACAACAAACTCATATCGAATTAATCGCATCAGAAAATATTGTTTCTAAAGCTGTTTTAGAAGCACAAGGATCTGTTTTAACAAATAAATATGCTGAAGGATATCCTGGTAAAAGATATTATGGTGGATGTGAATTTGTAGATAAAGTAGAAACTTTAGCTATTGAAAGAATTAAAAAGATGTTCAATGCTAAATATGCAAATGTACAACCTCACTCAGGAAGCCAAGCAAACATGGCTGCTTATAGATCACTAGTTGAACTAGGAGATTGTGTAATGGGTATGTCACTAGATCAAGGTGGACATTTAACTCATGGACATTCAATGAGTTTCTCTGGTCATGATTATAAAATTGTTTCATATTCAGTAAATCCAGAAACTGGAGCTATTGATTATGATGAGATGGAAAGATTAGCTTTAGAATATAAACCTAAAATGATTATTGCTGGTGCTAGTGCTTATCCTCAAATCATTGACTTTAAGAGATTTAGAGAAGTATGTGATAAGATTGGTGCTTATTTAATGGTAGATATGGCACACATTGCAGGACTTGTTGCTGCAGGATGTCATCCAAATCCAGTTGAATATGCTGATATCGTTACAACTACAACTCATAAAACTCTAGGAGGACCTAGAGGTGGAGCAATCTTAACTAATAATGAAGAAATCATCAAAAAAGTTAACAAGATTGTATTCCCAGGTATTCAAGGTGGACCACTAATGCATGTTATTGCTGGTAAAGCTGCTGCATTTGGTGAAGCTTTAACTCCTGAATTTAAAAATAGACAAATTCAAACAGTAAAGAATGCAAAAGTATTATGTGAAGAATTTATAAAACTAGGATATAAAGTAATTGGAAATAAAACTGAAAACCATTTAATGCTAGTTGATGTTAAAACAAGTGTAGGTTTAACTGGTAAAGAAGCAGAAGCAATTTTGGATAGCGTTAATATTACATGTAATAAAAATGCAATTCCAAATGATACTGAAAAACCATTTATTACTAGTGGTTTAAGAATTGGTACTCCAGCAATCACTACTAGAGGATTTAAAGAAGCTCAAACTATTGAAGTAGCTCATTTAATTGATAGAGCTTTAAGAAATCCTAAAGATGAAAAAGTATTAGCTGAAGTTAAAAATGATGTATTAAAATTATTAAAGAACTTCCCATTATATGAATAATAAATTAAAAAATAGTAATAAAAAATCTCTAAGTTTTTCTTAGAGATTTTTTTTATTTATCAAAATAACTTAATTCTAATACTTTCTTACAGAAATCTGTAAAAGACAGATTTGCAGTTTGTGCAGATAAAATAATTTGTGAATCAGAGTTTAATCTAGGTTGTGAATCACATTCTAGACACACAAATGTATTATCTTTTCTTAAAATAAAATCTACCTTTGCATATGTTTCAAGATTTAGAGCATTACTAACTGTTAATGCAGCATCTTTAATTTTCATTTCTAATACTTTAGATAAAACTGCAGGACATTTTTTTGTACGCTCTCCGTTTATAGATAATCCAACAGAATCTACCTTTGTATTTAAAGGTAATACTTCAACTATTGGTAAAACATTTTTATCTAAAATTGATACTGCAAATTCTCTACCCGCTACATACTCTTCAACAATAATTTCATTTTCCCATTTAAAGGCTTCTTTTAGAGCTTTTTCGTAAGATATTTTATCAGATACAACACTTATTCCTAAACCAATTCCACCATTATTTGGTTTGACAATAACAGGATATTTGATACTCTTTTCATCTGGATAAATAATTTTCTTATTCTTATAAACTAGATAACCTTTAGGTACAGGAACACCAACATTTTTAATAATATCTTTAGCAATCATCTTATTACTAGAAATAGCACTTGAGAAGTAGTCGTTACCTGTATAATCAATACCTAAAAGATCAAATGTAGCTTGAACTTTTCCATTTTCACCATTAGAACCTTGTAATGTGATAAATACTATATCACTTTGTTTACAAATTTGTAGTACATTTGGTCCAAAGTAAGAATTAGATTGATCTTTTCTTCTTTTCTTAACTGCCCATAAATCTGGAACTTCTAAGGATATATCATCAATTTTAAGTGAATACTTATCAGGGTCAGCAAATGCATCTTCAATAATTTCTTCAGAATCGTTATAACCCATAAATGAATCTAGAAGTATTACATTATTGTTTTCTTTCTTTAAGATGTTATATACTTCAAGGCCATTACTTAATGATATATTTCTTTCATTAGATAAACCACCAGCAAGAACTACAATATTTAAATTGCTTGGAAGTTCATCGTTTTCTACATAAATTTCATTTTCAAGAGATATGTCAGATCCATCCATATTAATTTCTAGAGTCTTAAGCATGCTCTTAACCATAGAAATTATAATTAACACTTTGTTGATTTGCTCTTTTGTTAAATCAACATTATATTTTTTCTTAGCAACTGATTGAATCTTTTTAACTACAATACCATGAACATGTAGTATTAAGAAGTTTGATAAATTAATATATCTATTTAACTTCTTAGAATTAACTAAATCTTCAAGCATACATACTGTCTTTAATAAGCCATCAGCTTTAAAGTGAGTTAGTATTGTTTTTAAAGCACCTAAGAAGTCTTTATTCTGTTTAGCATATTTAATACAGAAAGTAATTAAGAATGCAGCATTATCAGAATATTTTTCATCTCCAGCTGTATCGCAGAAGAAGTTAACATATTCATTAATAGTATTTTCTCCTCCACCAATAGTAAATGCCTTACCAACTAGAGCTCCAACAAATTCTGTAGTTTCTGTTTTTTCTTTTTCGTTTATATTAGATCTAATTAAGCTATTAATGAATTGATCTAGTATTTGCATTTCAGGACGTTGTCCATTTGGATTAACTTCTAAAGTGTATTTACCATTTTCTTTAAAGTTAAAGAAAGTGTTTGGACAGTGGCTTTCAGAAAAACCACCTTTACCATAATCAAAACCAACATAATAAGTCTTTTGACCAATATCATTAAGTAAGATATTAACATAGTCAAAATCTACGTTATGGTTTTCTATTATTGATTGACGTTCAAGTATTTCTTTTTTGTAGCTATCTATAAATTTATCTGAAAAGCCTTGACCATCAAATGATACACATCTTTTTACTGTATCATTTAGTATAGTAATATATTTTGCTTTATTTCCACCCTTAGAGTGTCCAATTACAGTAACATCATATTTTTCTAAGCATAGTTTTTCATAAACTATTTTATACCATTCTAAGGCATTGATTTGTTGTAAGGAATCTATTTGGTTAGCTCCAACAAAATCGTCTAGCCATTCTTCACTAGCAGTACCTCTAAATGCTACAACAGCTTCTTTAGTATTATCATTAATAAATACACATGATAATCCTCCTCCACCACCATAAGCTTGGTCAAAGTGAGGTTCCATTATTTTGCATTCTAGTATTCCTTTATTGTTTTTAATAGCCATTATTAAGTTTTTAAAATCAAAACCATTAATATATGTAGCGTAATCAACATCATCAGCTATATCTTTAAAATCAAGCCTATTAACAAATTCCTCTACAGTAATTCCATCTGCGGATAAAACTGTTTGAAATGGCGCCATTTCGGGGAAATATGTTATATTTTCAAGTAGAAGTAGTTCATCAACCTTAAACATAATTAATCTCCTTAATCATTTTCTATTTCTTCGATTAATGCTTGATACACAAGCTTTAAGTTGTCATTTTCTATTCTTAAGTTTCTAACAATATTGATATTGATCATCTTAAGTAATTCTATACCTGCTTTTGGATGTTCATCACAATATTTAGAGAAGTTTTCTTTATTTAATTCTAGAGTATTACATTTTGTTTTAGCTTTAATTGTTGCACTACGCTTATCATTATCTATTACTGCCATTTCACCAAATAGACAGTGCATAGATGAATTAAGAGAAGCACAAATAAATTCATCATCAAATATTGTTGTTTTAATAACATCAACGCTTCCATCAATTAATAAATATAAGGTATCACCAATTTCTCCTTCTTTGATAATATCCTCACCTTCTTCAAAAGATACTTCGCTAACGTATTCTTCAAGTGCTTTTAAATCATCATCACTTAAGTTTTTAAGTAAAGGAAATTTTTTAAGTTCATCTATTTTATTCATTATATTTCCTCCCCAATAATTATTACACCCATATTACGTTCTAGTATGTAATCATCACTAGGATTTAATACAGGATGGTTAGTTTCGAGTGTTTTAACAGTACGCATCTTTTGAATTATTTCGCCATAATTTGTTGATTTTTGAGCTTCAGCTAATATTTCATGTTTTAATTCTTTTTCAACACCCATATTTTCAAGTATACCAATTACTAATATATTTTTTTCTTTTTTATACCAATTAAATAAATCAATAAATGGCTTGCCTATAAAGTTTTCTTTTATTTTTTCTATTTGAACTGATTTACCATCTCCATTGTCAAGAAAGCTTGATAATACTTTTGATATACCACTATAGTTTGTAGAAGTAGATAGAATATATCTTGTGTATTCATCTGTATAAATTACTTCAGCACAGTTTTGAGCTTCCAAATAATTTTTATAACGTTCAGTTTTAATTTCTGCACATATATGACATCTTGAATTTATATTTCTAAACATAAGTGCAGTAACAAATACTCTTGAATCTACAAGTTCAGCATCTAAGCTTTCTTGGTTTTCACCAATAATTAAAACCTTTGATGCATATTTAGCACTAATATTATTTAATGTTTGTTCTAATGTATAATCACCTTTTAAAATGTTTAATCCTTTAAGCTCAGGATCATCTCTTAATGCTTGTATTTTATCAACATCCTCATTAGTAACAATTACTATTTGATCTATTGGTAATTTTTTATTTTTTCTTAAAATATCTAATACTAATGATTTAATATCATTTTTCCATCCACATATTATAATGTGTTTCTTTAAGTTTTGCATTCTCTTAAGCCCCCTTTTAGAGTTTAATTTTCTATCGACTAATAATGATGAAATATAACCTGTTACCATAGATAAGAATAATAAGCTTATTAGTAAGAAGAAGATACCTATTAATCTTGTTCCTGGTGTACTTATAAATTCATAGTCATTACCTGAAATTGTTAAAATGTCTATCCACAAAACATCAATAAATGAATAATCTTCACCATTTTTCTTTAGGGCAAAATAATTTATTACAACTAACCCCATATAGATGATTAAAACAGTGAGGAACGATATTACATGATATTTTGTAAAAATACGTCTACGATGCTTTTTCATCAAAACACCTCCATTAAATTTATATAGCCCATACAACTCTATTATACAAATATATTAAAATATATTCAATTTATTTTAATATGAAAAATAAGGTTTCAAGTTATTGAAACCCTATTGTAGTAATGTTTTTATTAATTGTATTGTCTCATCTATTGTATAATCATAGTCTATAAAACTATGTTTATGGTAAACATATTCATGGCATAAAGATTCAATTAAGTTATACATAATATGAACTTTATCATGCATATGTGGTCCATTTATACCTACACTTTCTAAAAATTGTAATACTCTATCAATTATTCTATGTTCACTTTCAATAAACATATTATGAATATCTTCATCCAAATGACTCATTGCAATCATTTCTTCATGTGCTAATGAATATTTTGTATGTGCATCAATAGAAGAAATTATTA
>JAILKD010000067.1 GCA_024694145.1 bacterium
TAATACTTTATGAACTTGTTGTTTATTAAACTTAAATATAAATACATTTGTTAATACACCAATTAAATATGTAACTATAAAGAATAATAATCCTGACGCAAATATATAAGAGAATAAATCCATTAATTGAATTCCCATATATTTAAATCCTGCTAACATAATTATTATAAATAATGATACTACTTGAACAATTGGTGCAATAAACATCATTAACATATCTAAAGAAGTCATATTAGAATTTTTAAATATATTCTTAATTAATCTTCCACCATATGTTTTTAAACATTGTAATGTACCTTTACTCCAACGTTTTCTTTGATTCCATGAATCTTTAAATTTAACTGGATGTTCATCATATGTAATAGCTTTTTCTACATATGCAATTCTTTCACCATTAATTGAACATTGTGCTGTGAATTCTGAATCTTCTGTTAATGTAACAGGTTCAAAACCATATTTTTGAATTACTGATTTTTTAACAACAAATCCAGTACCATTAATAGCAGCAGATAATCCCATGTTCATTCTTGCTTTATTAAAGAAGAAATTTTGCATGTAATAGAATAAACTATAACTACCACTTAACCAGTTATCACTAACGTTTTTACTATCTCTATTACCTTCAGCCACATTAAATCCTGAACATAATGCATTATTCATTTCTTTTAAGAAGTTAGGATCTACTATATTATCTGCATCAAATATAGCAAATGCATCTACTTCATCATTATCTAAAAATCTTGCATATGTTTGTTTTAATACATCACCTTTAGTCTTAACTACACCTTCACATGGTAATAGTTTAGCACCAGCTTTTTTAGCTACTCCGGCAGTATTATCAGTACAGTTATTAGCAATAACATATATTTTATACATATCCTTTGGATAATTTTGATTTTTTAAACTATCAATTAAATTAGTAATTACTTTTTCTTCATTTCTAGCCGCGATTAAAACAGCAAATCTTGTCTTAGGAGCATGTTCTTTGATTTGTTTTCTGCCATTTCTAGCAAAACCCCATAAACCTGTGACAAAGAAAAACAACCCATAAGTTAATGATAAATAAAATATTACATAATATATATAAACTAAATTATTCATACAACACTCCGCTTTCCACACAAATAATCCTAGATTAATTTTACTACTTATTTACATAAATTGCAAATCAAATCTTACATATTATACCAAATTATAAATATTTATGCAAAACGGCTATATAGGTATTGACATTATACCAAAATAATGTATAATTAAAAGTGCCTACTAATTTTGCAGGTGTAGTTCAATGGTAGAATTCCAGCCTTCCAAGCTGAGTACGTGGGTCCGATTCCCATCACCTGCTCCATTTGTAAAAATCGTCGGAACAACCGATGTTGAGATAAAGCTTAATTCGAGAGAATTAAGTTTTTTTGTGTTTAAGAAAGGTTGTGATGATATGTTAAATATTATTAAAGAAAAACTTGATTTAAGCCCTGATTTAAAGAAAAAGATTAATTGGGCTAAGAATTATACTTCTACTCCTATAAAGCTAGAGAAAGGTCATTTAATTAGATTAGAGCCTAGTAATCTTGCTTATGTAGATCCACACAAAGTAATAATCAATAATTATACATTCTTGTTCTTCAATGGTGTTAATACTTTCTATGTTAATAATCTAAATGATAAACACAACTTATCTGAACTAGAAAAATACTTTAAACTAGCTAAATGCTCTTAATACTATTCCCTCAATAAGGAATTGACAATTTCTTAAAAAGTGATATTATAAATAACCAATGAAAGAGGTAACTCTAGAAATGGAGGTACATCTATGAAAATAAAACACAATATACCCGAAATTTATAATATTGAATTTAATGAGGAGTCAGTAGTATTTAGACTTTACTAGATACTATTGTCTCCTCTTTTTTAGTAATAAGGAGGTTGAATATGGAAGAAGAAAGAAAAGTTGCAGGTATTTATATTCGTGTATCAACTGAAGATCAAGCTCGTGAAGGATTTAGTTTAGGAGAACAAGAAGAAAAACTAAAACAATTATGTGATTATAAAGGTTATGAAGTATATAAAGTATATTGTGATGCTGGTATATCAGCTAAAGATATGGAACATAGACCAAAGTTTCAAGAAATGTTAAAGGATATGAAAGATGGAAAAATCAATTATATTGTTGCTTATAAACTTGATAGAGTTACTCGTTCTGTTAGAGACTTAGAAGAACTAATTTCACAACTAGAAAAATATAATACTTATTTAGTATGTGATAGAGATGATGTTAATACCTCTACTGCTAATGGTAGATTCTTTGTAAGAATGCTTACTGTCTTATCACAACTAGAAATTGAAATCGTATCAGAAAGAACAAAGTTCGGTTTAAATGGTGCTATTAAGTCTGGTCATTTACCTGGACAAGTAGCTTTAGGATTTAAAAAAGATGGAAACAGAAAAACAATAATAGATCCAGCTACTGCTCCTATCATTAAAAGAGTATTTGATTTATATTTACAAGGTAAAACATTCTTACAAATATCTAATATATTTAATGGAGAAAAAGTATTAAATAAGAATTGGAAAGATACTCATATTGAAAGAATAATAAATAATCGTTTATACATGGGAGATTATGAAATGTATAAAAGACTTAAAGAATGGAAAAATGTTGAACCAGTTATTTATATGAATGTTGTTGATCCAATTATACCAAGATATATTTGGGAAGAATGCCAAACACAAAAGATTATTAATCAAAGAACCTATACTAGAGATAGAGTCTATACTTTCTTTCAAAAACTTAAATGTCCTAAATGTGGCAAGATAATGAAATGCAAAGGCTCTGGTGGTAAAAGAAAAAAATATGTTTATTACAACTGTGAAGATTGTCATGAAAATATTAGAGAGTCTTATGTTGAAGAAGAATTTGAAAAGATTGTTGGTCAATTATTAAGATTTGATAACGAGTATAATGAATTATTCTTACCACTCTTTGCTGATAAAGAAAAACAAGTTGATAAATCTGATATTGAAAGAGAGATTATTAATTTAACAAAACAAAAAGAAAGAATTAAAAAAGCTTATATGTCAGAGGTTGTTGAACTTGATGACTTTAAAGAAGATTTAAAAGTAATAAATGAAAAACTAGATATATTAACTAAACAATTAGAAAAAGAACAAGAACTAAAAAATAAAAATAGATTCACTCCAGAGAAAGTTATGGCTGATAGAGATTTACAAAGAATATTTATGCAAAATGGAAAAGATGTTTCAATGTTTCTTACAGAGTGGCAAACAATGACTAAAGAAGATAAACAAGAATTTATAGCTAGATATATCGAATCGCTTACTTTTGAAAAAGATGAAAGATATCCAAATGGGATACATTTAATAGATATAAAATTAAAATCATTATTTACTGAAAAAGTTAGTCGTTTATCTGAACTTGGTTTATCACAAGTTCCAATAGAATTTATTTCAAATAATAAATCAGTAATGCTTAATGTTAGTTATCCATTAAAAGAATCACAAGTAAAAGATTATATGAAAGAGTTTAAAGATATAGATGGTGTTAAATTGCATATTCACCCAACATTTGAATTTAGTTTAGAAGATATGCCTGAAGAAATATTTTTCGACCTAGAAAAAGATGAAAAAGTTTTAAAGTTAATTCCTATTATTAAAGATATAGACAATCCTGAAAACTTATCAAATAAGTTTAAGTTAGGAATTGTTACTTCGTTTGTAAAGACTACTAAAGAGGATTCTAAGGAGTAATCCTTAGTCCACGAAATCTTGTATGGAGAATCCGTACAAGATATCTAGGGGGTTATATATCTTGGATGACCATGATATGGGATATACTAACCCACACTAAAAAGGAGGAATTATATGGCTGAATTACCTTATTCATTTCATCTTGGAAGTAATAAAAATAGAAAAGCATCAGCAAGAAGTAATGCTAGAAATAATGTAAGTGGTTCTTCTTCTCTAGCTAATAATGGAATACAAAACTATCAACAATTATCAAAAGTCAATAATCATGATTTTAGAAAATATGAAAATGATAATGATTATATTTATCAATTAAAAGGAACTAATGATATTGTTTATGATGTTAAAGAATTTTATAAAACTGAATTTGAAGAAGCTAGACTTGAATACAATAATAAACAATCTAGACCTAGTAGAAGAATTGATGATTATTTTGAATATGTTAATAAAGATGAAAAAAGAGATCTTGCTTGTGAGATTATAATTGAACTTGGAAATAAAGAATATTGGGATTCAAAAGATTTTGAATTTAAAAGAGAAATGGTTAATGTATATGAAGAACATCTACATGATTTAGAAAGACTTGTACCAGAATTTAAAATAACAAATGCAGTTGTACATTTAGACGAAACATCTCCTCATATGCATATAGTTGGAGTTCCAGTTAAAGATGGTTGTAAAACTGGTTTATCAAAACAAGTAAATAAATCATCAGTTTTTACTAAAGAAAGACTTGAACATATACAAAATGTTATGAGAGAAAAATGTATTGATACTTTTAATAAATACTTTGAGAAAGAAAATGCTACTCTTAAAACTAAAGAAAGAGGAAGAAATAAAGATATTCACGTTAAAGATATGGTTAATTATCAAGAATTAAGAAAAGAATTAGAAATTAATAAAAGAAGTATTGATAAAAATAATGATAAGATAAAATCGATAAACAACTCTTCAAAAGAGTTGAAAGATTTATTATCTGGTTTAGAAGAATCTAGACTTGGTGGTTATAAACTTAATAATAAACAAAAAGAAAGATTGCAAGATTTGATTAAAGATGTTGAATCTATAACTGATTATTTTGATAATTATAAAAATATAATTAATAATATATCTTCAATTAATGATAATTTAAAATATCAAAAAGATAGAAATAACAAAGTTGAAAACGATAATAATAAACTTATTAAAGAAAATCAAAAACTAAAAATGAAGAATACTGAATTAAAGGAAGATAGAGATTTTGTTCATGCGGTTATGGATAAAAGAATGGATGAAAGAAAAGATTTTATAACTTATTTATGCAAAAATGCCAATAGCAAAGATCCAACTACATCTAGATTTTTTAGACAAGTTGTTAATGACATGAATAGTAAAAACTTAATAACTGATAAAGAACATAGAGTTATATTTAATCCACCTAAAACAATTAATAAATCAGAAATAAATAAAGCACTTAGTTCTATTAATAGAGAAATGGACGAGGCTGCTGAAGAATTTTATAAGACAAACAAAAAGGACGACTATTATTTATAAGTCGTTCTTTTAAATATATCAGAATATCTTAATATTCTGATCTAATTGATAAATTGTAATTTAGCGAATAGTAACTTAATTTTCTTTTTTATTAAACATATGGCGTACTTTATCTATTCGATTATTTGGTCTACGTGATTGAATAACTGGTTCACAAGTAGC
>JAILKD010000072.1 GCA_024694145.1 bacterium
AAAAAGAATAAATAAACATACCTATAGGCAAAATAAACAAGAATATAAAAGAAATGATTATTCGCTTATTTATGCTATTTTACGAAATTCATCATATAAGCTAAATAGAATATGCTGTTGGTTTGAAAAATATGCTTTCTTTAAATTATCTATAGTAGTATCACAAGAAGATAATAAGAAAGGCATTAAGAAAAATATAAATATAAATATATGCGATTTAGATATTAATAATCATAAACTATATGATTCAACATTCTTATCATACACATATAAAGAAAAGAAAAATTATGAGTTCAAAGATTTAGATAATTTCCAAAGTCTAACACCATCAATAGAAGATTTAAACAAATGTAACTCAAAATTTTATAACAAAATAAACAATTAGTTTTAAAAATATATTCAAATATATAAGATTAAATGCTAAGGGTAAAGGTTTACGAATATAAAGACCGATGGGGCAATTTCTAATAGCCCCTCGGTCGTAGAGTAAACCGTCCTTAGCTGCCTTATATGAACTATTATGAAAGGAGTTAATTATGGAGGAAAAAGAAATAAAAATAGACTATTTGAGTGTTACATTTCCATTAATAGTTGAGGCAGATGATAACGAGCTTGCAGTAGTCCTTGATACAGTAAAAATGATTTCAAATTTTTTAAACGTTAATTTTATAGAAGTAAATAGAGAAGATTATTCAACTTTAAGATATAAATACCAATATTGCTTAGGTGATTCTATGACTTTAAGATTATCGGGACCTGAAAATGATACAGGTTATAGAACGTGTCATTTAGAATTTAAAGGTGAAGGATGTAGAGACTTTGAAAGGAGAAATCAAGATAAAACATGGAAAGATTTATTCTTGTATCTAATGAGACTAAATGGTACATTCAAAAGAATAGATATTGCCATAGATGATTATTCAGGAGAAGAAATGCCTTTATGCAAATTATATGACAAGATAAAGATTAAACAATACACATCTATTTTTAATAAACCACCAAGACCTATTGGCTTTATTGAAACTGGTTTATCTTTAACTTTTGGATCAACTAAATCACCAACTCAGCTATGTATTTATGACAAAAAGATAGAACAAATGAATAAAGGAAAAGAAATTGCAGAAGACTATTGGGTAAGATATGAAATGAGATTTAGAGATGATAGAGCAAATGCAATTGTATATAATTTATTAACTGATTATTATGATACAAATGAATTACAATATGGCTTTAATATGCGCTTATTTGCTTTTGAAATGTTATACTCAATAATTGATATAAAAGAAGATAATATAAGAAATACTAGAAATCAAGGTCATAAGGAAACAGATAAAGCCTGGATTAGTTTCTTAGGTGGAGTAAAAAAAGCAGTTATTAAAAATCCTGATGAAAAAGTATTCTCATATGAATCAAGTTTTAATTATATAGAACCTAAAGCTGCTTTCTATTTAATGGTTAGACTTGCCCAGTGTAAAGCTAACTATGAATCATTCTTTTATGAAATGCTTAGAGTATTATACAAGTTATCTGATTTTGATAAGAAGAAGCTTAAAAGATTTAATATGTTCCTATATCAAATGAATCTAAAACCATTTACCGATGAAGAGTTTGCTGCCCTAAGAACTAATTTATTTTTAAAGATAGAAGATATGGAGATGCCATTCTAATGTTTGAAGAATTAAATGATAAACAAAAACAAGCAGTCTTTACTACTAATCAAAAAGTATTAGTTATGGCAGGTGCAGGCACAGGTAAAACAAAAGTTCTAACAAATAGAATAATGAAATTATTAGAAGACGGTAATAATCCTAATACTATAATTGCTTTTACATTCACTAATAAAGCTAGTAAAGAAATGAAAGAGCGAATAAAAAAAGTATCTACATTTGAAAATGTATACACTTTTCATGCTTTTTGCTATGAATGTATTAAAGATTTCTATTATTTGTTAGGCTTTAATGAAACTCCATCAATTATAGATGATTCTGATAAGGTAAAAATAATTAAAGACATATTAATAGAACTTGATATAGATTCAAATTCAAGTACTTATCTAGAATATATATCAAAAATAAAAAATCATAGCTTAGATAATACTATCAAAAACTATAAAACAATAATAAAAGTATTTGAACTATACCAAAACGAATTAAAAAAATACTCATATATAGACTTTGATGATATGGTATATCTAATTGTAGAAAACTTTAAAACCATATATGAAAATAGTGATTATATTCAAAACATAAAATATATTTTAGTAGATGAATGCCAGGATACAAATCCTATACAATATGAACTAATTAATAAACTAACATATAATAACTCATATGTATTTATGGTAGGAGATGAAGATCAATTAATATATAGCTTTAGAAATTCAAATATCGCCATTTTAAGAGATTTTAAGGATAAATGCGATGAAATAATTATTCTGAACGAAAACTATCGTTGCAGCAAAAATATATTAGATGCAGCTAATAATCTAATTAGCCATAATACCAATAGAACTAATAAAGAATTATATTCAAATATAGAATCACCTTATCCAATTAAAATACATGAATTCGCATCAGATTTAGAAGAAGCAAAAGGAGTAGTAGGACTAATTATTAATCTTCATCAAAAAGGATTTAACTATGAAGATATCGCAGTACTATATAGAAATAATAATCAATCATATATTATTGAAAAAGAACTATATCAAAATAATGTTACATATACTGTATTTGGAAATAAACCTATTTATAAATACAAAGAAATAAAACAAATACTTTCAGTGTATAGATTGTTGGATAATCCAAATGATTTAATCGCATTTATAAACATATTAAATTTGGACCAACAAATAATAAATATATTCAAAAATGAATATAAGAAAACATTGCTAGATTTAATAGATTTCTCTATCGCATATAAGAATAAATCGATAAGTCAAATATCTAAAAAGATTAAAGAACTAATTTCAATTAGATTCAGTCTAACTAATGATCAATTATTTGAAAAAGTTTTAGAATTAATAAATATAAAAGAAGATATTAATAAATCAAAAAATAAAAATGAAACATGGGAAAGAATAATGTTCTTTAAATCAATAATAATAGAATCAAATGACTATAAAGAATTTCTAAATAACATATTTCTAGAATCAGATGATAAAAAAGCAAATGGAGTTAATCTTTTAACTATTCATAAGGCAAAAGGTCTTGAATTTAAAGTAGTATTTATAATTGGGTGTAATGAAGGAATACTCCCGATGAAAAATGCTGATATAGAAGAAGAAAGAAGATTGATGTATGTGGCTATGACAAGAACTAGAGAATATGCATTTTTATCCACTATTGATTCTATAACTGACACATATAAAAAAAGAATTAACAAATCGGTATTTATAATTGAAATAAAAAAATAATATAATAAATTGATAAAGGTAATATAAAATGTATCTTTTATAATTGCAAATTAATAAGCTATATTATATAATATAGATAAGTAAAAATAGATAAGTAAAACAATATGCCTTGCCTCTCCTTCGTAAACTAAAAGTTAACGGGGGTGGGGGTAATATTATTATATTATACTTATAAAGTCTAGGTAAAATCCTAGACTTATTTTTTCTTTTGGAAGGAGAATATGTATGAAGAAAACACGAAAAGGTTTGTTTGTTATTCCACTAGTATTATTACTTTTTGCATGCGGCAAAAAAACTGAAAAGATTACAACTGAAAAGACAACAACTCAAAAGGTAACAACACAAAAACAAGACGTTTATTATGATGCTGTATTTGTTGATTATGATAATACAGTATTATATCAAACAAGAGTAAAAGAAGGAGATATTCCAAGTTATTCTATGAGTAATCCAACAAGGAGTAATGATGGGGGCTATTCATATACTTTTATTGGATGGTCACCTACAATTACTGAGATTAACTCAAATACTACTTATGTAGCTCAGTATAGTAAAACTGCGATTAACTATGATATTAATTATGTTTTAGATGAGGGAATTAATAATCCAAATAATCCATCATCTTATAATGTTGATATGGATAATATTACATTATTAGAACCAACTAAGAATGGTTATACGTTTGACGGTTGGTATTATAATGATGAATTAATAACTGAAATTAATACATCAAGCACATGTGAAATGGATATAGAAGCAAAATGGACAATTAATAGTTATACATTAACATTAAATGTTGATTCTGAAAGAGGTTCTGTAACAGGTTCAGGTGTTTATGAATATAATAGTGAAGTAACAATAAGCGCAACGACAAAACCTGGTTATACATTTGATGGCTGGTATAAAAATGATGGAAAGACAGCTTATACTCAAGAAGCAACATTTAAAATGCCATATAATGATTTAACATTAGAAGCAAGATTTAAATATGATAGCTATGATGTATCAGTAACTAAAAATATAGAAACTGCAGGAACTATCACAGGAACAGGAAAATATGATTATGCTTCAAACGTTACATTAGAGGCAACACCAAGTGAAGGGTATAATTTCATTGGTTGGTATAAAGGAACAGAATTTGTTTCAAATAAAGCAACTTATACATTTACAATGCCAAATGAAGCATTAACATATGAAGCTAGATTTGGAATAAATCAATATAGCGTAAGTGTTAATAAGAGTATTGATGGAGCAGGCAGTGTAACAGGAGTAGGAACTTATGATTATAATTCAAGTGTTACATTAACAGCATCAATAAATCTTGGATATTCATTTGTTGGATGGTATATAAATGATGAATTAAAAGAAGAAAATACAACATATGAATTTACAATGCCTAATAGTAATTTAAATATAGAAGCAAGATTTGAAGTTGTGGAAGAAATGATAAATTTTGTATTCACATCTTCAAGTGATATTTGCAAAATCAATGGTGTAATCGATAAGGCAATTGATTCAATTGTTGTTCCAAATTATGTCACAAACATAAGTGGTGGAGCATTTAGTGGCTGTTCATCGCTTGTATCAATCACATTACCATTTGTAGGAGATAAAGCACATACATTAAATGATTATTATCAATATCCATTTGGTTATATATTTGGAACAGATAGTTATATAGGAGGAACAGCAACAACACAATATTATTATGGAAGTAGCACAAGTTCAACAACAAGCACAACATATTATATTCCAACAACATTGAAAGAAGTAACAATCACAGGAAGTAGTTATATACAATATGGATCATTCTATAATTGTAGTAATTTAACAAGTATAACAATACCAAATAGTGTCACAAATATAGGATCTAATGCATTCTATAATTGTACAGGCTTAACAAGTATAACAAT
>JAILKD010000097.1 GCA_024694145.1 bacterium
ATATGCTTCAGCTATTTTCTTCATCAACATAATAACACCTCAGTAAATCTATTTAAAAGAATTAAATTCTTAATTTTCTAAATCAATTCAAAATAATTATAAGTAAAGTTATTACTATCTAATAACTCTTTAGCATCACTACTTAATTTATAAGTAATAACTTTATTTATTCCAAGCTCTAAAAGATAATTAATATCATTAGTTTCTAAAGATTTTAATGCTATA
The DNA here is from genome assembly GCA_024694145.1 of bacterium. Taxonomy (GTDB): domain Bacteria; phylum Bacillota_I; class Bacilli_A; order Acholeplasmatales; family JAEDCM01; genus RGIG10196. The sequence continues at coordinate 226 of JAILKD010000097.1, forward strand.
GAAAACATTGATAAATCAAGTTTACTACTAATGAATTCTTTTAAAGCAACGTCTTTTTCTTTATCACTAGTAAACATCATACCCTTATAACAAATAACTACATTATAACCATTATCTAGCATTTTTTTAGCTGCAAGTAAATCAGCTTCCATAAAATCACCTCAAGTATATAGGTTTAAAAAAGAGGCTATTAACCTCTTTTAAATTTTGTCAAACATATCAGCAATCATCTTAGGTAATAATTGCTTATCACTGGCTTGTGAAATATAGCCAGAGCAATAAACTTTATTTTCAGGATCAGCAAATACAAATGCTCCAGAATATCCTATTTGGCCTAGGATTGTTCTTTTACTCTTTAATTTCATTAATCCACCGCCATATAAAATATTACCATATCCATTCACAATTTGGCCAAAGCCTTTTAATTTATCAATTAGTTCTTCTTCAAAAATCCATCCACTAAAGAATCCTCTAATGAATTTCATCAAGTCTCTTGGTGTACTGATTAATCCCCCGCTACCATAAGAACTTATTAATAGATATGGACGTTTTTGTGCTTTACCATCTAAATATAATGCAGGTACATATGATTTTGTAAAATCATTTTCAAGTAAGTAAGTTGATTTAAGAGCAAGTGGTCCAATAATGTATTCTTTATATATTTCTTTTAGAGACTTATTTGTTACTTTTTCAAGAATATAAGCAAGTAAATCTATATTTAAGTTTGCATAATATGAAGTTTTACCTGGTTTAGCAATTCCACTTAAACTTTTTGTCCAGATTAATTTATCATCAAAAGTATATCCCATATCACTTTTTAAAATGGCATTTTTAACTCTTGCTTCAAAATAATCATTAAATCCACTTGTTTGATATAATAAATCTCTAATTGTAATAGTATTTGAATAATCAGTACCTTTAATTACACATAATCCTTTAATTTGTTCTTCACTTAAATAGTTTGTGATTTTACTATCAAGAATAAGCTTCTTATTTTCAATTAGTCTTAAAATACATGCAACTGTAAATAATTTAGTTACTCCACTGCATGCTATTTTTTTATCTAAGTCAATGCCATATTGGGCATTGTAGCCTACTTCACCTTTTTTGAAGTAGACAACACCCTCATATGCATTTTTGCAATATTCTTTAAAAATCTTTTCAAAATTCTCCATAACTACTCCCCCCTCTTGATGCACCTATTTATTGATTTTTGGCATAATATAAGAGTTTCTTCCTTGACGTAAAACAATTAAAGTAGTATCAACATAATTTGTGATTACATCAAGTTTCTCTGGTGGAGTTGCGATAATTAATTGTACTCCTAGTGGTCTAACGAATTCCATAAGTCTTGCAATTCTATTAGGGTCCATCTTATTAAATGCTTCATCAAATATAATTAAACCAATTGATGATCTAGATACTTGATAAATTTGTACGAATGATGCAATTATTGATACATAGAATGGAACTTGGTTTTCACCACCTGATTTTTCACCACTTGTCTTAGAGAATAAATAAGTATCTCCATTAACATTAGTTACTCTAATATCATAATCCATATATGTTCTATAATCAGTAAATTTAGATATTACACCTTCACTATTAATTTCTTCAACAGCTAAAGTATCAAATAACATGTTTAATTCATCTTGATATCGCATTTCAAATTCTGGTGTAAGAATTGGACCATTATTTTCTGCACTATCACTCATAACCATATCATAGATGCCTGAGAATTCTTTTGATTTAGGGAATATGAATTCATAAGTATCTTCACCAAACTTGATTTCTCTTAATGTTTGGTTAATCTTATTAACACCATCTTGTGCTGCTAGAATATTACTTCTAAGTTTAGCTAAGAAATCTTCTTTGAAGATTCTTTCAGTATCTTCTCTAGCATTTCTAACCTTATCTTCATATTCTACTAAGTGTGAATTAACTAACTTATCATATTCATCTACATATACACTCATATTTAAGTATCCCAAAGCACCTTGGAAATTGTGTTCATTATTGTATTGTAGTTGAAGTTGTTTTAATTCATCTTCTAAATGAGATATTTGTCTAGAATTAGCTTCTTGTTCTTTAGTGTATTTATTGTATAATTCATGGCCATTCATTGTCTTAATGTCTTCATGGTAAATACTAAATACTTCATTTTCTAAAGAAACATTTTGATTCTTGATATCTGTAAATATTTGTTGATATTCTAGAATGCTATTTTCATTTTGAGCAATTTCTTCATTAGTTTGTTCAATAGCACCTTTAATTCTACCTAACTCTTCATAAGCAGAAACTAAATCACCATTTAATTGCTTTAATCTAGATGTAACTCTATCATATTCCTTTTGAATATCAGCTGCACTATCACTTGCCTCATCAATCTTTCTATTAGATAAGTCCTTAATTAAATTCTTTTGTGATTCATAGGCTATGACGCTAGCCATACCATCAACTAAATCACTAATATTTAATCTAGTAATGAAGTTAATTTCTTCTTCATATCTTCTAATAGATTCTTCATTTTTGATATATTCATTATGAATAATGCGCTCTTGTTCTTGATATTTAGGCATTTGCTTATTAATAGCATCTTTACCAATAAATGGTTTTTCAATATTAACATTTAGTTGTCTAACTGTAAAGTTATTATATACAACAGAATCTTTAGTAAGTGCTCTACTATAATTTTCAAGATCATGAATATCTTTAGCACGCATTACATTACCAAGTAACATATTGATATAACGCTTAGCATACTTATTTCCTGATGTAATAATGCTTGCAACAGAATTAGGATCAGCTTCATCATAACCAGCCATTTTCTTTGTATTAACTAAACCAACACCGAATACTTGACGCTTAGCTTTTATTTCATTAAATGTATCAAGTGCAAAATCAAAATATTGTGGTTCAATGATTAATGTAAATCTTTGACTACCTAAGTAGTTTTCAATTGCATCTTGCCATGAAAGATCAGTTACTTCAAGTAATTCTGCTAAAATCTTAACTTCTGCATCAATACCATTTCTTTGGAAGGCTTCATTAATTGAATCCCTTAAAGTTACAACATTAGGATTATAACGCATCTTTCTTCCTTCTAAAGATTTAATGATATTAATAATTGATTCATATCTTCTAGATATATCTTTTTTATTTTGTCTAAGTAGACTTGCTTCTTCATAAATTTCTTCTTTTCTTTCATTTAAATCATCATTAATTGAAAGTAATTTTGATTTTAAATCATTGAAGTTGTCTTCATCTACATCTTTTAAGTTTAAATTTCTTAAATTCTTATATGCTTTATAATCGTTTCTATCCATATAAGCATCTAGCATTGTATTATTAGATGTAATTGCTTGTAAGTATTTTTGTTTCTTATTTTCAATTACATTAAGTTCGCTACGTAATTTTTCAATTTGATTTTGTAGTTGTTCTTTACTCTTAAATGATTCACTATTAAGTAGGTCACTATATAATACTTTACTATTTTCATCATAAATACGGATATTGTTTTCTAAAGTCTTAATTTTATCTAATTGATCATCTCTATTAGATACTATTTTCTTAAGTTCAACTTTAAGCTTAGCTACTTTACCTTTTAATTCTTCAATACCAACAAGTTTTACTAATAAGTCATTTACTGTTGATTTTTCATTTTTAATTCTGATATTAGCAGCAATTGTATTTATTTCGCTTAAAGATGCGATTTTTCTTTTGATTAATTTTAGAGTTCTCTCTAAATCTTTATACATTCTAATACTATCTTGAATAGTTTCAACATCAATTTTCTTTTCATCTAGTAAATATTGATAGATGAATTCTTTAACGTTTTTAATAGGTTTAAAAGCAAGAGCTTTTGGAATTAATGTAAAGAATTTTTCATTAATTGGGCCATAAATATTTCTAAATGCGATTCTTGCTTCACGCTTAGTTTGATAGAAGCATTCAAATGATTTATTTTCTTTGCACTGTGATATAGTTAGAATCATTCCATCTTTAACAAACATATCATCACTCATTTGTCTATATGATGAATGGAACATAAATCTAACTTCAGGATTATTCTTCTTGCATTCAAGAATAACACCTACTGTAAAATATTTAGAATCCATATCATCATAAAATTCTAGAGCAACATGTGTAGTAACATCGCCTTCTCTTAAATATTCTTGATCATCTAGACCTAATTTACAGCATACATAACCTCTAAGTTCACGACTAGAGAATTCATTAGCAGCTTGGTTGAACTTTTGTTCACCAGCTGTTAAAACGTATTGAATAGCATCAATGATAGTTGATTTACCGGCACCATTAGCTCCAGTTAATAAAATATCATTTTTAACATCAATTGTTTCATTAGCAAAATAATGCCAATTAATTAATTTAATCTTAGTTAGCTTCTTCATCGCTTATACCTCCGTCATAACTTTGTAGTAATTCATATAATACTTCAATGTTGTAGTTATTTACAGCAAGTAGTATTGTTGGATAAATAACGATGTCGCATGAACCTCTAGTTACATCGCCTTGAGGTTCAATAAGATTAAATCTTTTGAACATTCTAATTATTTGTACTAAATCTGTTTTATAAATCTTTTTCTTATATTCAAGTGATTCATATTTTTGATGTATTTCATCTACTTTAACGCTAACAGTATTTCCGCTATCAGTATATGAAGTAACTTTTTCTTGATAAAGTATTCTTAAAATAATTAAGATAATACTTTCATTTTTCTTTAAACGAAGCATATTTTTATTGTTTCTATTATATAGTTGAATTGCTCCATTTTCAGTTGAAAGTATTACTTCCCAACCCATTACTTCAAAATATTCATCAAACATTCTCTTATAATTTAAAACAAAATAGTAAGCATCTTTTGTATCTTTTTTATCCTTTGATAGGAAGTTGTTGAATAATAATTGGTTACAAATATTAGAAAACATTTGCTTTTCTTTGTCATTAAATTTCTCGTAACTTTCTTGAAAACTCATAGCCATTATCTCCTTCTTATCTCGAAATCGTTAATTAAGAATTTATCGGTTTCGTATTTTTCACTTAATTTATTGATATGATATCCATCATTAGTTGTTCCATAAACTAAAACATAAAGCAATCTTGTTATAGCATCTGAATCTACTTTGCTACTTACAAGTTCACTTGCTTTAACACTATCTGTCTTAGATAAAATCATATCTACGAATTTTTTAATTGCAACTTCACTAAACTTAGAATTATAAGCTTCTAAGAATGCTTTTTGTAATTCATCTAAGTCACTTGGTCTATCTTTAATAGTTAGACTACTATTTGTAATAGGTCTAGTGAATATCTTAGGCGATTGAAGAGAACCTACTTGAAGAGCTTGTTGCTGACTTATTGTAAATAGTGGTTCAATTTTACTCATTAATTGATGTTCTGTTAAACCCTTATTTGTAGTCATAAACTTTAAGATATAATTTAACTTACCTAAAGTATCAGTCTCATTATTTAACAAGAACTTAATCTTTGTAATAGTTGAATTTACATATACCTTATTCTTAAGTTCGATTTCATTCATTAAATCATCTAAGTTATTGAAAATATCAATTGTATCATTGATTGATCTAGTTACTGCAAATTCAGCTTCTTCTCTAGATGATTCTTTTTCAATCATATGCCAACCTATTAATTTTTCCATTAATAAATCATTTGCATATATTTGTTCAAGTTTTTCTAATATTCTACGTTTATATCTATCAACGTTATCATATGTTTTTAATCTTTGATAAGATTTATCAACAAGCTGTGTCTTATAATCAATTAATTTTTCCATTAATTCTCTAACACCAGTATTTTCACTAATACTTGTAATATAATCTCTAAGTTTTAAATTAATCTTCTTTAATTCACCAATAAATTCTAGTGATAATCTAGCTACTTGATTTAAAACAATATTCATTTCTTCATTAGAAGACTTAGTTAGTAATGAATAAATTGAGAATAAATAACCTTTATATTCAAATACTGTATAATCATTTTCATCTTCTTCTTTAGGTGTAGCTATTCTATCAAAACCTTCTAGTAAAGTTAGCGCATAATATCTAAAACTTACAAGTTCTGTATAGTTATTATCTGTTTCAAGAACTAACCATCCTGTTTGAGCAAGTCTATTTAAGACATAATTTGCTTTTTCTCTAGATGTTTGAGTTACTTCATCATCTTCTACAAAATCAGGAGACATATCAAAATAGTCTACTAATTCTTCCATTGCTTCATCTCTTGTAACATCAAAGCCCATCTTCTTATCGTATAAATCATAAATTATCTTAAGACAATCATAATAAATACTTTTGTTTTTTGAAGCTAAAATGCTAAAAAAGTTAGCAGGGACAACCTCAAAAATATTCAAAACAATCACTCCCTTATAAATTATTCTTCCTCTTTATTATTACCACTTGCAACATTTCTTACTGCAATAAAGAAATATATTAAACCTATAATACTTCCGATATATGAGAATAAAGTTAATCCATATAACGAATCAATTACTTGTCCAACGATTTCTAAAATAAATGAATACATTACAATTACTAAGCACTCACCAAATGTTAAGCCTCTAATTCCTCTAAGCAATAATGCACATATTAAATCAAAAACAAATGCTATCATAAATACTCTAAAGAATTCAGAAATAACATCAAATGTTACCCAGTAAGGTTTTAAATCATTAACAACCTTATCATAACTTGCTTCTAGTTGTTCAAAGTTTGCATTTCTTATTTTATAATCATTTTCATATAGGAAATCAAAATTCATTCCTTCTAATCCTAAATCAAGATATGTATATGTTTTTACTTTATTTCCAAAAAAATAAACTTCTACATTATTCGCATTTAATTTAACACTATAATAAACACGTTCTTGAATAAGCATTACTGGATCAGTCTTATCAGTTGGTAAAATAATACCTACCTTACCTCCTAATACAAATCCATCTACTTCATTAGTTATAGTCAAAGTATTATTCTCAATATTTCCATGAATAACTTCATCTCTATTTTCAACAAGTAATTCTCTAATTTCATATTTAGTTGAAGAATTTGCTCCACTTTTCTTTACCGATGATACTAAAGTTGGTAAAGTAGCTATAAAACATAAAACAAACATATATAATAAAACTAAAAAAATGTTGTCATCTTTATATTGTGGAATTGAACTTGGGTTAGCTAAACTAGCTCTAATTCTTTTTAACATAATACATCTCCTACACTCTCAATATATATTATAACATATATATTGTCGTTTTTATAGAAAAAAATTATTATAATTTAAAAAATTAAAATGCTATAATTTATGTGGTGAGTAATATGAATTTAATGAACGATGAGAAGCATTTCAATACATTAAGTAATTATTATAAAACTAAATATGGTAAAAAAGTGTTTAAAATATCATTAAATGGAAATTTTAAATGCCCTCACTCTGGTTGTATTTTCTGTAATGGTAGTGGAGATTATGCTGGAGATAAAAATAAATCCATTAAGGATCAATTTGATGATGTTAAAAATATGATGGAGAAAAAATGGGATGATGCATATTACATTGTCTATTTTCAAGCAAACACAAATACATTTGCTCCACTTAATGAGCTTAAAGCAAAATATGAAGAAGCTTTAAGCCTATCAGATAAAATAATAGGTATATCTATTGCTACACGTTGTGATTCTATTAGCGATGAATGTTTAGAATATTTAAAAGAATTAAACAAGAAGACTTTTGTTCAAATTGAACTAGGACTTCAAACTATACATGAAAAAACCTCTACTTTAATAAATAGAGGGCATACTTTAAATCAATTTGACGAATGTATAAAAAGGCTAAAGGAAGCGAAAATAAGTATTGTTGTACATATTATTAATGGGCTTCCTTATGAAACATTTGATATGATGATTGATACTGCTAAATATGTTGGAAAATTAGGTATAGATGGTATTAAAATACATATGCTTTATGTTATGAAAAATACTAAATTATTAGAACTATATAATAAAGAAAAATTCCATATTTTAACTAGAGATGAATATGTAAAAATAGTAGCTACTCAACTAGAATATTTACCACTATCTATGGTAATACATAGGCTTACAGGTGATTCGGCAAAAGATTTATTAGTTGAACCTATATGGAGTTTAAAAAAGTTTGTTGTATTAAATGAAATAGATAAATATATGAGAAAAAATAATGTTTATCAAGGAGACAAAATAAAAGAGGATTAATCATCCTCTTTTTTATAGTTCTATTTTTATTATTAAACTACAATACGCCTATTTTAGTCCCAATTCTTTTCAATAGATCATCCGAAAAAATTATTGTAATCATAATTTTCGCCATTAAAAAGGTTAGTGCAAACAATTTCTTTAATAATATCTTTGCCAATTCCTATTTCAACAAAAATAACTCCTAAAGGGATTGCGCTATCGTTTGTTAGATGATAAAACATAACTTCCTTGTAACTAATTATATTTTTATCTGTTTTATCATATACTGGAATCTTATAATTTATTTCATAAACATTTTGTTCTTTTAGACTATAATCGCTTTTCTTTATATATTCGTATAAACCATCTTTTTTCCTTACATCATAATAATCGTCAGTTATATAATTATTTATACATTTATAATATCTAAAAAAATAATTCAATTCATCTATTTCATCATCGCTATTAAGATTTTCTTTCTTAAAACTATATTTTGACGATTTAACATCCATTTCAAATTGATTAATTAACCTAACATCCATATTTTCGGTACTTTCTAAAAATAGCGATTGTCCTATTACACATTCATATGGTAAGACATATTCATGGTAAAATTCCTTATCATTATCATTGAATTTTTGTATATGGAAGTCATCAAAATATGTCTTATTTCCATTTCCGTAATGAATAATAAACGTATTGTCAAAAAATCCTTTTATTTTGCCTTTTTTAGGGCTATGTCCTTCATATTTGAATTTTAAATTCTTGTTATTTATAGAGTCAACAAAAGTGTTTTTTTGATTATCTGTCAAAAAAATATAATCATCTTTAACATAGTCTCCTGTTTTGTGACTAAATTTAACTCTACACTCTATATCAGTTATATTATCAGTTGAAATAACATTGCTATAACTATGTTCTTTTTTGTCATATTTTTTGTTTTTGTTTATAGAAAGTATAACAAATATAGTTATACTTAACAAAGTTAATAATATAGTGACGCATCCAATAATTATCTTTTTTATACTCATCACGCTCCTAATCAAATAAAAGGCAAAATAAAGTTAAAAACATTAATCCTCTTTTTTGTTGTTCTTAGATTTATTTTTACCCATAACAGTTAGAATTGATTTATATACTACTTCTTTTGCTTCTAAATCTTTCATAACAACAATAGCTTTTCCATATAGATCATTAGTCTTTATACTATCAACCTTAACCATATCAGTAGCGTATAAATTTCTACATTTTACATTAGATGCATAAATATAAGTTGTATAAATATCAACATTTATATCAAAATCATTCATAAACATAACACCACTAGGGAAAATATATGAATTTAATTTTTCTGAATAAAAGTTTTCAAGTTCATCATATTCTTTTATAACAGCTTTTTCTTCACTATTTTTATTATCATTAATTATTTTTAATATATCCATATTACCACCACTTTTATTATATAATAAAAAAAGCATCTATGCGATGCCTTCTTTATTATTTTGTTATTTCTTTAAAACAATTGGAAGAGCTGATGTACAAGCAGCTAAAATGTAGCAAATACCAGCAATGATAGCTCCAACACCTAACTTACCATTATCAATACCCATTGATGTAGATGTCTTACCTAATGCTTCAACATAAACAACTGCGCATGATACTGATAGGAATGCAAAGATTGCTGCAGCAACGAATAAAGCTAGTGCGATAACTGGGAATAATTTACATTTTACACCTGCTAAAGGTAAAATTGTAATTACGATTCCAGCGATTGCAAATACAAATCCTAAGAATAATAGGAATGAGAACTTTAATCCTCCTGTTAATATAACTGCATCTAAGCTCTTAGCTCCAAAGATAACTTGAGCCCCAGTTGCATAATCTTTAACTGCATCTAGTACCATATAAAGAATTAAGCCTAGTGCTGCTAAAGCAATTGTACAAAAACTAAATAATTGTGCTTTTTTCATTATATAAAAATCCTCCTCAGTTAAATTATATAACTTTTTATATATTATTTTCAATGTAAGAAAATAAAAAATGACCGATATAAAACAAATAATTAACTATTTGTTTAAATAGGCCATTCTTCAAATGATAAAATGTTCTTTTTTGAAATATATTCATAATATAATTCTTCTGTTACATATGGACATAATGGATAAGTTAGTTTTAATATTGTAATTGCTTCTTTTTTAGAAATAGATTTTAACTTTAATAATTCATTTATTCTATCCGCAAGTAAATATATAACTTGCTTATAGTCGTATTCAGCATATGCATCAG
>JAILKD010000001.1 GCA_024694145.1 bacterium
GATAAGATTAATAAGAAAGAAGTAAAATTACTAGATTTTAATGATATTAAAACAGTTAATGATGAAAATATTGATGTAGATAAAAATATCTTAAATAAGGTTATAGAAATAATGGCTGATATCTTAAATAAGAAAAAAGAAGAAATTGGATATGATTCAAACTTTTTCTTTGATTTAGGTGGATCAAGCTTAGATTATTATAACTTAATTAGTCAAATAACTACTGAATTTAAAGTAGAAATATATTTAGATTCTAACTCAAGTTATTATACACCAAAAACAATGGCTAAGATGCTTGAGGAACTTGTATAATGTTATTCTTATATTTGCTTGGTTATCTAATGGCATGGCCCGTGCAATTTATATATTTTAAAAAGAAGATATATTATGAAGATAGAAAGAACCAAGGAAGAACAATTAAGGGTGGAGCGATTATAGTATCTAATCATAGATCTTTTAAAGATTATATGATGTATATGTATGTTTTCTATTTTAGAAAAATGTATTGTTTAATGAGTGAATTAATTTATAAGAAAGGTCGTCTTTTAGCCTTTTTAGTAACATGCTTAGGTGGTATAAAAGTTGATAGATTTTCTTTTGATATGTCGTTTATAGGTAAATCTGTTGATTTGCTTGAAAGAAAGAAAAAGTGTATTGTAATATTCCCTGAAGCCAAGATTAATAAAGAAAAAAGACTTCAAAGATTTACTACTAGTTATATCTTAATGGCACTACGTGCAAATGTACCTATTATACCTGTTTATACTCTTGGTAAATATGGTCTATTTAGAAGAAGTAGAATGGCTATAGGCAAAAAGATTTATTTATCTGATTATTGTAATAATCCTAATCCTACAAAAGAAGAATTAGAGTATTTAAATAATATTGTTAAAAATAAGATTTTAGATTTAGAGAAAATGGTAAAAGAACGTATGCTTATTGAAGAGTATGGTAAGGCGTTTTCTTTAAAGAAATTCACTTTTGATTTAGGTAGATTACTTGTATTTATTATGAATATTCATTTTAGAGTAAAAGTAATTAATAAGAAAAACAAAAAAATTAAAGGTGGATATATTGTAGTAGCTAATCATTCTATGTTTAAAGACCCATTATTATTAATTAATGCATTTAAAAATAGAAGAATAAGAATATTAGCTGCTGAAATTGTATTTGATGGGCATAAGCTTAGAAGCCATTTAATGAAGAAAATGGGTATTATTAGGATTGATAGAACAAAGTACGATATCGATGCAGTAACAAAGTGTATTGATGTACTTAAAGGTCATGGTGTACTTGTAGTATTTCCTGAAGGTCAAATAGATAGAGAAAATGGGGTTAAACAATTTAAAAGCGGTGCAGCATTCATGGCTCAACAAGCTAACGTACCTATTTTACCTGCATTCATTGAAAATAAAAGGCGTCATGCTAGATTTAGAGTACATATAGGAGAAGCTATAGATACAAGTGCTATTTGTACTAATAAATATTCAACAGTAGAACTAGAAAAACTAAGTGAAACTATTTTTGATAGTATTAAGAAATTAGAAGAAAGTGTTGTGGTTAAACATGAATGAAACATTTAGTAAGTTAAAAGAGATTTTAGAGAGGATAATGCCTGATAATGATTATTCTAATATAACTGAAGAATCTGACATTAAAAACGATTTAGGATTAAATTCTATAGGTTTCTTATACTTAGTATTAGGTATAGAAGAAGAATTTAATGTTGAAATCCATAATATAAACGCAGATGAATTCAAAAAAGTTAAGGATGTCATTAGCTATCTAGATAAAAAGTAGATGGAAAAGTATAAATGCATTGAACCTAAAATAGGTGATATTGTTAAAGTTGAAATATCAAATAACGTATATCACTTTGGACTTTATTTAGGTGATGATAAAATAATTCAATATGGTTTAGCTAAAGATGTTTTTAATACTAAAAAAGAAAGTGTTAAAGTTTTAATTAGTTCTATGGATGAATTTTTAAATGGAAAAATGGCTTTAGTAAGAGTTTATTCACTATTTGATAAAATAAAGAAAAATAGCGTAAAAAAATCCATTAAAAAAGCAATGGATAGACTTGGTGAAGCAAAATATGATTTAGTAAATAATAACTGTGAACACTTTGTGAATGAATGTGTTTTTAATAAACATTATTCAGAACAAACAAATAGAGTAAGGAAATAAATATGGAAATAACTGAAACTAGGAAGAATATAATAAAAAAGCAAGCCATATATTTGCCAATTGTTATTTCAATATTTGCTATTTTATTAGCACTAACAATTGGTTTTAAAAAAAATGTTAAAAGAAATAATGCATATACTAAACGGGAATATGTCGCATTATATATAATCAAATATCATGAACTTCCTAAAAATTATATTACTAAGGATGGAAGAGATTATTTTTATAGGCATAATGTTGATTTAAAAGGGTATATTGTTGGTGGAGATACGCATTATAACGATGGGAACTTGGAATATTACGGCATATCAAAAAAAGCAATATTAAAGGAATGCGACTTATATTATGAAGAATATGATTGCTTAAATAATAGAGGTACAAGTAGACTTGTTTATGAGTCAAATACAGGAAATCCAAGAGTTTTTGTAACTAATAACCACTATTATGATTATCAAGAAATAACTAAATATGATATAATGCCATTACATTATTCTTTCTTAATTCTATTAGTGTTATACTTGATATTTAGCAGTGCTATTCTTATATGCATTTATTTTCCATATATTAGTTGGTTTATTATAAGAAAGAAAAATAAAAAGGATGAATCTTAATGATTCACCCTTATTTTTTTATTAATTATTTCTTATTCCAAGAACCATCTTTCTTACCATAATAAGCATTTAAGTACATTGTCTTAATTTCGCTAATTAATGGATATCTTGGGTTAGCTCCTGTACATTGATCATCGAATGCTTGTTCGCACATAGCATCTAGTCTATTTAAGAAGTCAGTTTCATCAACGTTCCAATCTTTGATTGTAGGTTTGATTCCAACTGTAGCTTTTAATTCATCGATAGCTTTGATTAAGTTTTCTAGTTTTTCTTCATCAGTCTTACCCTTTAAGCCAAGAGCAGTAGCAACCATTGCATATCTTTCAAGTGTTTTTGGATGATCGTATTGAGGGAATGTACCCATCTTAGCTGGAGTTTCTTCAGCATTGAATCTTAATACTTCATCAATCATTAATGCATTAGCAACACCATGAGGTAGGTGATGGAATGCTCCTAATTTATGAGCCATTGAGTGACATACACCTAAGAATGCATTAGCAAATGCCATACCAGCCATTGTAGCTGCATTAGCCATTTCTTCTCTAGCTTTTGGATCATTTAATCCATTGTTATATGCATCTGGTAAATATCTGAAAATCTTCTTTAATGCTTCAATTGCTAAACCATCAGTATAAGGAGTAGCCATCATACTTGCGATTGCTTCAAGAGCATGTGTTACAGCATCGATACCTGAAGCTGCAGTTAAGCCTTTTGGAGCAGTCATATGGAAGTCAGCATCAATGATTGCCATCTTAGGCATTAATTCATAATCAGCTAGTGGATATTTAATACCTGTCTTTTCATCAGTGATAACAGCAAATGGTGTAACTTCACTACCTGTACCAGCAGAAGTAGGGATAGCAATGAAGTATGCTTTTTCACCCATCTTAGGGAATGTGTATACTCTCTTTCTAATATCCATAAATCTCATAGCCATATCCATGAAGTCAGCTTCTGGATGCTCATACATCATCCACATAATCTTACCAGCATCCATAGCAGAACCACCACCAAGAGCGATGATTACATCTGGTTCAAATGCCTTTAATTGTTGTAAACCTTCTTTAGCACAAGCAAGTGTTGGGTCTGGTGCAACATTGAAGAATGTAGCATGTGGAATACCCATTTCGTCTAATTTATCTGTAATAGGCTTTGTTGCTCCACTCTTAAATAAGAATTGGTCAGTAACAATAAATGCCTTTTTCTTGTTCATAACTGTCTTTAATTCATCTAAAGCAACAGGTAGACAACCTTTCTTTAGATATACCTTTTCAGGTGCTCTAAACCAAAGCATATTTTCTCTCCTTTCGGCAACTGTCTTAATATTTAGTAAGTGCTTAATTCCAACGTTTTCTGAAACTGAGTTACCACCCCATGATCCACATCCTAGTGTTAATGATGGTGCTAATTTGAAGTTGTAGATATCTCCGATACCACCTTGACTTGATGGCATATTGATTAGAATTCTACAAGTCTTCATTCTTTCTTGGAATTCAGCAATCTTAGCTTGTTCAGTTACTGCGTTAAGGTAGATTGCAGAAGTATGTCCATATCCTCCATCAGAAATTAATCTTTCTGCCTTAGAGAATGCATCCTCAATATTCTTTGCTCTATACATTGCTAAAATAGTAGAAAGTTTTTCATGGGCAAATGGTTCAGATGGATCAACTGATTCAACTTCACCAATTAAAACTTTAGCAGATTCTGGAATTTCAAATCCAGCCATCTTAGCAATTTCAAATGGTCTATGACCAACTACATTAGGATTAACTGTTCCTGCTGGAGTAAGTAAGATTGCTCTAACTTTATCTAATTCTTCCTTATTTAATACATAACAGCCTCTCTTAATGAATTCAGCTTTACATTTGTCATATACTTTATCAAGAATAATAGTTGATTGTTCTGATGCACAAATCATACCATTATCAAAAGTCTTTGAGTGAATGATTGAGTTAACAGCAAGAAGAATATCTGCTGTATCATCAATAATTGCAGGTGTATTACCAGCACCTACACCAACAGCTGGTTTACCACTTGAATAAGCAGCCTTAACCATACCTGGACCACCTGTAGCAAGAATTATATCTGATTCTTTCATTAATAAATTAGTTAATTCTAGGCTTGGTGCGTCAATCCAAGAAATAATTCCTTCTGGAGCTCCAGCAGCAACTGCAGCTTCTAATACGATTTTAGCAGCTTCAATTGTACTTTTCTTTGCTCTTGGATGTGGTGAAATCATAATACCATTTCTTGTCTTTAAACAAATTAATGTTTTAAAGATGGCAGTAGAAGTTGGGTTTGTTGTAGGAATAACTGCTCCAACAATTCCGATTGGTTCAACTAATCTCTTGTAACCAAATGATTTATCATCTTCAACTACACCAACTGTTTGTGTGTTTTTATATTTATTATAGATATACTCAGCAGCGTAATGATTTTTGATTACTTTGTCTTCTACAACTCCATAACCAGTTTCTTCAACAGCTAATTTAGCAAGTGGAATTCTTGCTTGGTTAGCAGCAGTAGCAGCTGCTAAGAAAATCTTGTCAACTTGTTCTTGTGTGTAAGTTGCGAATTTCTTTTGTGCTTCTCTAAGTTGTTTTAAGGCAGCTTCAAATGTTTCTACGCTGTCAATAACAATGTGTTTTTCTTTCATAAGATACCTCCTAATTTTTTCATACATGGGAATGCTCTTTTTCCCACCCGAATTAGATTATATCATATATAAATTAATATTGTATTGCGATATTTGCATACTGTTATGTAAAAAAATACATATCGTTTTATTGATGTGTATGCAAATTAAATACAATATGTCAAAAAATGTCAATGAAAACGATTGATTTTTTGTGAAAAACATATGAAAGCAAGAAAAAAATTTTTTATTTTTTTGAAAAATGCTTAAAAATATGTATGTTAAATATTATATAATAGTTAGGGAACGACTCTTTAATCATCTATATTATATAAATATATTAATAAAAAAGCATATTAGCCTAAGCCAATATGCCTTATTGTTAATCTTTAACTTCCTCAACTCTAACGTTAGCTAGATAGATTGTTCCAGATGAAGCGTTACCTAAGTTAAATTCAAATCTTGCTCCTGGATCGTCTTTTTGATCATAATCTAAAATATATTCTAGGGTTTGTTTAGTTTTTGTAAATGTTAAGCTTTGTTTCCAATATCTCTTCCAACCTGCATTTGGTGCATCAATACAAACTTCATTAATCTTAAATTCATCTTGATCTGACCAGTAATCAAATGATAATTTATATTTCTTACCCTTCATAAATGGCATTTCTGCATGATATAGTTGTAGAGAATAATCTTTAATTCCTTGATTTCCTTCATCAATTGTTATTTTTAATCCTGCTCCATCAGGTAATTTTTCTATTGTAGCATCAGCACCGTCTTTTTCCTTATGGAATACCCATCCAGTACCTTTAGAAGTATCTTTTGTCATTAAATCCTTTTCAAAGTTAGGATCAGTGATATAGTTTCCTGTTTCATCTGGATTACGATATGTTTTTTCTGGTTTTGGAACATTTTCATCGTATCCACCATTTTTTTGATATACTCTAACATAGTCTATTTCAAATTCAGCTTTATCCATATAATCAGCACCTATTTCAGGATATCCTGGCCAAGTACCACCAATTGCTAGATTCATTTGAATGCAGAATTTTTGATTAAATGGAGCTGGCCAGTCTTTTTCAATATCATTTTCAGCACTAAACCAGTCAGTAACTACTAAATATGATTGTCCATCAATAAACCATTCCATTTTTCCTGGTTCCCATTCAACTGCAAAATCATGGAAATCAGATGCAAATGTACCATTAGTTAAAGTAACAGTACCTTGCTTTTCAGCATGAGGTTCACCATAGTGAACAGTACCGTATGCAAGTTCAGTTTGATCTCCTAGGACTTCCATAATATCAATTTCACCACATTTTGGCCATTGACCATATAAAGATTCTTTTTCTGGCATCATCCAAATAGCTGGCCAAAGCCCTTTACCTTCAGGTACTTTAGCACGAGTTTCAATTCTACCATATTTAAATGCATATTTATCTGTATTTCTTAATTTACAAGAAGTATAAATTCCTTTTGGATTTTCAATTCCTTTAATAACAAATTTACCATCACGAATAAAGCCATTCTTTTCATCTTTTACATATTCTTGACTTTCTTCATTTGTCCAACCAACAGGTCGTTCTTCACGTAACCATATTTTATTATTTAATTTTGAACCTTCAAATTCATCAGCCCATAGGATTTTATAACCGTCTTTTTTAGGTGTGTTTTTATAACTATTACCACAACCTGCAAGTCCAGTAAGAGTAAGTCCTAAAGTAAGAGCTAAAGCGATTCTTCTTAAAAATCTCTTTTTCATTTTCTTTTCTCCTTTGTTAAAAAATAAAAAATATTAAGTTAATTGACATGTCGTTACTCATATTATATTTTTGTTTTTTTTCATATTCAATAAGCTAAAAAATACAGTATATATTTTTGTTATAATTTTTTTGTATTTTTTGTATTTGCCTTAAAAAAATGACATTATTGCTCTTTCTTTACATTTTTTTTAATATATAGTATAATTTGATAGGAGAGGTGATTAAATTGGAATTAAGAAATCCGTTATTTAAGAATTTAGAAAAGGATAGTAGTTATATTGATGATAATACATCATGTGCAACTGTCCATGGTACATTTGGGAAAACATTAATACTAATATTAGTAACTATTGCATCTGCAATTGCTGCTATAGCATTTTTGTATAATTTAAATGAAGAAAACGTTGGAACATTTATTGGATTATTATTTGCTTCAATGATTGTTGCATTAGTATCTGGTTTAATAGCTACATTCTCTGTTAGATTATGTCCAGTGTTCTCATTTATATATGCAGTTTCAGAAGGCTTCATGCTAGGAATAATCTCAGCATTATGCGATTTAGCATATCCTGGTGTAGCACTTGTTGCAGTAGTTTTAACATTCGTTGTAACATTAATTATGGGCATCCTATATTTTACAGGAATTATTAAAGTAGGACATAAATTTAAAGCATTTATTCTTACATCATTTATTGCAATTATCTTAGGATCAATCATTTTAGCTATATTAGCTGCTGTTAATGTTCCTGGTATGCGTGATATTCTATATAACCCAAGTAATCCAATTGGATGGGTTATTGATGTTTTCTGTGCATTAATTGCTGCATTATCATTATGCATAGATTTCGATTATGCTGCTAGACTTGCTGATAGTGGTGCAGAAAAGAAATATGAATGGAAAGCTGCATTCTGTTTAACAACAAGTATCATTTACTTATATTTAAGAATACTTGAATTAGTTGTAAGAGTAGCTGCCGCAAGCAAAAAATAAATAATAAATACTCCAATCTGGAGTATTTTTTTTTGTATAAATATATAACTATATATAAAATTATGGTATAATTATTTTGTTATTTTTGATGTAAAAGAAGGGGTTATTGATGTTTAGATTGAAGTTCTTATCTAGTACAAATAAAACAATCAAATATCTAGCTATCATAATGGCTATTGCCCTTATCTTTTTCGCTGTATTAATTGCAATATACTCAGATGCATATTATACATGCTGCTCTGATGATTTATTACAATACTTTAAAATTGAAGAAGAATTTGCTTTAAAACTAAAAACGGGCAATTTATCGTTTTATAGTTTTAGTAATTATTTAGGTGCATCATTTTATGCTGATACATACTATATTCAATTAGATTTCTTTACAGTAATATCTGTTATATTATCGTTTTTTATGAATTTTGAAATAGCTTTTGGAATAACTGAAATGATTAAGCTATTCTTAGGGACATTAATGTTTTCGTATTTTTTATATTTAAGAAAATGTTCTAACAAAGCTATATTTGTGGCTTCCCTTATATATTTTATTTGTGGATATAATTCTGTAATGATGGCTTTTTCAGGATTCTTTTCGTTAGTGTTTTATTATCCTTTTGGAGCTGTTTGTATTGAAAAGTTTAAAAAGAATAATAGACTATTACTACCAATAGCTACAGCCCTACTTGTATTTTATAATTTTTATTTAGGCGCATGTGTAATGCTTTTTATGGGTGTATGGTTTATATTAAGTTATTTTTTAGATAATAAACTAGTTGATACTATAAACGAATTAAAAGCAATAAATCCTGATGCAAAATATGTTACTATTAGAGCAGTAATACTTTATTTAGGAAGAGGATTTATTAAAGGAATTATATGTGCAATGTATATGGCAATAGGAATATTAATTGCATCTATTGTGTTACTTCCTAGTATAAGTTATTTTTTAACTGATTCGTTTGCTAGAACTGATAACTTCTATAAGTGGAGTTTCAATGCTCCTGAAGGTTTTGAAAAAACAAGTGCTTTAAAGATGTATATGAGAATACTTGGTAATCTATTTACACCAACTTATTCAACAGATTTTTACGGATTTATAAATGACTATATAACTGATCATAACTCTTTATATATGACAATTACTGGTTTAGTAATAATGTTATTTATCTTTAGATTAAAAGATAGAGAATCTAAAATATATAAATGCTTTTTAGTTTTAGAAGTAGTTATGTTATTATTCCCTTTTTTCTATATGTTATTTAGCTTAAATAACTGTCCATATACAAGATGGTTTGGAATGCTTAATTTTATTAATTTGTTAATAATTGCCCATGTAATAACTGTAACTGACTTTAAATTTGATTTATTAAATATAAAATCAATTATAACTAATTTATTATT
>JAILKD010000031.1 GCA_024694145.1 bacterium
ATAGGAAGCTCTACAGGCTTACAAACTTCATGAAGTCTTTTGTCTCCTTCATATACGATATCTTTCATTAAAATCATACTAATCACCAACATTAATTATAACATATTTAAAGCAATAATAAAAACATTATAATAAGTTAATGTATACGTTTTATACAAAAAAAATGTTACAAAAATTTGTGATTATTTATATTATGTTATATAATATATAATGATTTTTATTAATACATAAGGAGAGTGAAAAAATGAAAATCAAGAAAATGTTTAGTCTTGTATCCATTGCGAGCCTTGCTTTATTAACGACAGCATGTAGCAATAGCAATAATGATGGTATTCTAGATACTGATACATTTGCTGTTGATGCAATCACTTTGGAAGACTATAAAAATGAAGTAAAAGTAAAAAAAGAAGTTGTAAAGGTTTTTGAGGGACTAAAAGTATCTCAAAATAATGGCAATAGTGAAAGAGGGATAGTTATTGCTTACGATGATGATAAGTACTATGTTTATAACATGCTTCTTGAAAATCCTAAAGTATTAGAATTTGATAGAGCTGATGTTACAACAATTAAGTATTATTATAGCGATAGTAGTGATTATCTTTATGTAGCATTTAAAGCAGATGATGACGGTAACACTGGTTATGCTTATTACACAGCTGATGGTAGAACTATCTTAGATAAGATTTACTTAGAAAGCAAACCAACTGTTAGTTTGGAAGATGAACTTCATATTAAAACTGGATTATTAATGAATTCATTAGAAGCTAAACAATACATGTTAACTTATCAAACAAAGAATGCAGATGATGAAACTATCACTAATAAATTATTCTTTTATTCAACAAAAGATGAAAGTAAAGATGTTACTGAATACAAGTATTATTTAAATGACGAATTTGATGCTGAATATAAGAACCTAGAAGACACTAGATATGATGGTTCAGTTATCGGTTTAAAAGGATATACTATTCAAATATCAGGATCAACAGGATCAACTTTATACATTTTTAAGAAAGACAACTTAGTAAATGTTTTAACACTTGCTAATGGTCAAATAACAAGTAATGGTTATTCTTTATTCCAAGTTATTACTGAAGTAGGTATCAATGATAAATATGATATTTATTATGGTGGCAAATATATGACAGTTAAAACATATAAAATTTGCCTAGCAAATTCTAAGATGACTGAAGTAAAAGATTTCCATTATTATCTAAAGAGTGAAATTAATGAAGTTTATTCTAAAGATGAAGACGCCAATTTAAAAGAATTAAAGGGAACATTATACAAAGTATTTGACTTTAAAGAGAAAAAAGCAGTAGTTGATTCAGATCTTAAAGTTGCTTTAGTTAAAGGTAACGGAAACATTGAAGTAAATAAAAAACTTATCCAAGATGGTACAAATGATGTTATCATGGATGATAAATATTATTATTCATATAATGATGATAAAACTGTTGTTAGTGACAAGAATGGTAAAGTTATTAATGTTTATGATGGATATTACTTTGATGGTGTAAAAATAGTTAAGAGTTATAGCTATGATGGATCAATCGCTGGATATAATTTCTTTGATAAAGACGGAAAGAAAGTATTATATTTAACAGATGTTGCCGAATACTCTTATAATAAATATACTGGAAAGAATTTATTTGGAGAAAAGACAATTGTAATTATTGATAATGGAGTAATTAAAACTGCTAATATTGATGATTATACTGCTGTAGAAGATGAATTCATAGTTAAAATGGATTTAACTGAGAATTATTATACATTCTATACATGTGATGATACATTAACTAAATTGGATTTAGAATTTGATGCTGATGATTATGCTTTTGGGTATGCTGGAACATATGGCAATAAGATAATGTATAGCTTAGCAAATAATGATGATGATACTGTTACAGTATTTTACTTTAAGTAGGAGGGGATAGTTATGATGAAAAAAGGATTAATTAAAAAATCAATGATTTGTGCATTAACTATTTCTTGCTTTGCTACATTAACAGCATGTGGTATGGGATCTAGTAGCACATCAAAAGTATTTGCAAATAAAGATATTCAAGCTTATGCAAAAAAGAAAGATATCACTTATGATAATGTTAAGGATATTAAATTAACAGAAATTAAAACAAGTGAAAAAACATTAGAAAACAAATTCAGTTATTCACTAGTTCAAGACAAAACAACAAAAAAATATCAATTATATATGAGATATTCTGATAAAGTATATGATATTCCAACTGATGAAGATGAAGAAGTAACAGCAATTAATGCTAATAATGATTTAGAAAATAGTTTTGGATACTTCATTATTTCATTTGATTCAGGCAAAAAGATGGCTATAGATTATAACGGTGATGTTGTAATTAATAAGAATAAATACTATAGTGTAGAAATTGATAGTCATAAGAGATTAATTAATTATGAAGCTATGTATACTGGTGAAAAAACATTCTATGATCTTGTTTACTATAAAGAGGAATCTACTAGTGAAAACTTAGAAATAATCTTTGAAGTAAAAGCACAATTTGAAAAAGGACTAATAAAGAGTTTTGAAAGAAGAATAATTAATAGAAATGAAATAGATTATTCTGTTGTTAAAGATAATGATACTGTAGATAATAAACTAAAGAAATATGATTTCTATATTGATAGTGATGCAGTATATGTAAAAGATTTAGATGGTAAATTAGTTTCTAACTTTGCATTTGATTTCTCAGATGTTAAATATTATGTATTAGATGACACTATGTTCTATCAAAAGATTAAGAGTGTTACAAGAAATGATAAATACACTTATAAGAGTGATAATTATTTCTATCAACTAAATACTTATAAAGTTGATTTAAAAACAGGAAAGACTTCTGAAGTAAAGAATTTTGATTATTACATTAATAATACAACAACTATTACTGGATATGATGAGAAAAATGATAGAGAATACGATGCAGCAATTTATGCTACATTAACTAAAATTGAAGATAAAAAGTTAAGCTTAGTTTCTAAAACAGCTATGCTTGATGAAAACGGAAAGATTTTATCTGACAAACTTGGTGAAAAAGGAACTAAAATTCAATATTTCGATGATAAAACATATGTAGTAACTGAAGGAGATTACATTTCAGTTATTGATGAAAAAGGTAAAGTTAAAGGAACAACTACAGATTTTAATCTTAAGATTGATTTCTATAACAAAACTATGTTTATGACAGAAACAGGATTAAGCGGATATCTTGTAGATAACAATCTAAAAGTTGCTGCTGATATTGCAGCAGTAGAATATCAAGTTCCTGCAAGATATAAAAACGGAAATATTCTTATTGAAATGTTTGATGAAGTATATTTAGGAAAACTTGAAAATGGTGAATTTAGAGTAATTGAAAAGTTTGATAAATATAATTCACAAGGTACAAAGCCAACTTTAGAAAATGAAAAACACATTTATGTAACTGATTCATTACAATTCTCTAACATATATGTTACAGCAGTTAAGGTTGGTACTAAATATAATGTAGAAATTCATTCAGTTGATGGTACATTATTAAAGAGTGTTGAAGGTGCTACAAACTTTAACGTAAATGTTGGAAATCAATTCTGTGTAAGTATTACTACAGATGATGATACAATGTATTATGCGGCAAATTATATTAATGCCAAAAGATATAACTAGGAGGTGCTAAAAATGAAAATAGTTAAAAAATCACTAATTATTACTTCTGCATTAGCACTTGGTTTACTAGTTGCAGGATGCGGTAAAAAGAGCGTTGTTATAAATGATCGCAACGCTTATAAAATGTCTGAATTAAGCAAATATGATAAATATGATACTTTTAAATCAAACGTATTAAATGTTCGTGTAAAGAGTCATCAAGTATTAAGCAATAGAATTGTTTGGTATGTGACAACAAATGATGAAACAATTATTTATGATTACATGTCAAATAAAGTATTATATTCTACATTTGATAAAGTAAAAAGCATTGCCGAATACGTGGATCATAATATTTTAATGATTAAGTTCAATGATTCTGATAATAGTAGAATGTTAATTGCAACTAATGGTACAGTTTTAGCAGAAAAGGATAAATATTATGATATTGGTCCTAGTGTTATTTCTAACAAAGAAAATAAGAAAAAGGATAATTATAGCGAAAGAATTTTCTATGTTTTAACAAAGAAAACTGGATCTAGTTCTGTAGTAAAATACTATAAATTAGTTAAAGCTGGAGTTAAAAACTATAGAGGCAAACTAATTGAAGATCTAAGTTTAAATTATACTTTAACTGAAATAAGTGAAGATGAAGCTAGAAAGTATAAAAAAGGTGATTCATATCCAACTTCAGATGAAAAATATATGTATGAGTGTTATGATGATACTTCTAATAAGCTATTAAGATTCTATGATGAATCTACAAGTAAAACAATTCTAACTATGAAATATAATGGTGGAAGTAGAAAAGTAATAGTTTTAAAGGATAAAGCTATAGTACAATTTTATAGTGAAACTACAGCTAATGATAATTATGATGTTTGTTTTAATGATACATATTTAAATGTTGAAACATATCTTGTTGATTTAAAAAATGCATCATATAAGAAAATTGATAACTTCAAATATTATCTTGGATATGCTGATTATTCTACAATTGAAACAAGTGATGATGCAGAATATGCAAAATATTATACAATTGAAAATGCTGGCTTAATTGAAAAGAAAACTATTTCTAAAATTGTAGATATTGCTATTGATAATAATGCTAAAGTTGTTCAAGATGATCAAAAATTAGTTTATTATGATACATATTATTATGATTTAGGTAATGGTAACTATGTAGTAGAAGAAAATGGTACTACTTATTTAACTGATAAGAATGGTTCAATTAAGAAAGTATTTGATGGACATTCTAGAGTGTTATATGATTCAAAAGTAATAGTATTATATGATTCATATTCATATTATGAAGTAAAGTTAATTGACTTTAAGGGAAATTATATTGGAAACACTATTAAAAGTGCTGGTGCAACTATTGCAAGTGATAAAGAAATCTTTTATAAAGATAAAAATGACAATAGCAAATTACACTTATTAAAGATTGATAATGCTAGTATTGTAAGTGATGAAATTGTTGATTATGCAATTAGCACTTCAACTTCAATCTCTTCATTAACAAATGTAAAGAGCGAAAAAGATCGTTACTATAATACATACCATTATTATTTCACTGCAAAACCAGTTGATAAAGATAATGATGAAGTAACTGATTATATTGATGTAACTTATTACACAATTGATGGTGTTGAACTTGGTAAAGTATCTAATGTTAATAGAATTGATATTAGAAGCACTTATGCATTTGATGGAAAGTCTAATTATGCATCATTTGCTACAATAGATAAAACTGCAACAGATTATACATTACAAATTGATTTAATCGCAAAAGACTAAAACTTTATAAACAAAAAGGAGATTGGCCAAATCTCCTTTTTTTGTTATAATATTTTTAGGTGATTTTATGAGACTAGATAAATTACTATCAAACTTAAAATATGGTTCAAGAAGAGAAATTAGAGACTATTGTAAAAATAAAAGAGTTAAAGTAAATGATAAGGTTATTACTGATGTTTCATTTGATGTAAGTGAAAAGGATGTAATTACTTTTGATGAAATAGAAGTGTTTCATAAAGATACATTTTTACTTATGCTAAATAAACCAAGTGGAGTAGTTTCTGCGAATAAAGATAACTTACATAAAACAGTTATAGATTTAATAAAAGAGCCATATAATAGATATGAACTTAATATCTGCGGTAGACTTGATATTGATACTGTTGGGCTAGTCTTAATTACTAATGATGGAGCGTTAATGCATAAAATAATTTCACCTAAAAATGATATAGATAAAACATATTATGTAGAATATAGTGGAACTATTGATAAAACGGCTTTAGAGAGCCCTTTAGAACTACTTGATGGAAATAATGAATTATATAGAACAAAGGGTTCAAAAGTTGAAATTTTAGGCAAAAATGAATGTAATATTACAATCTCTGAAGGGAAGTTTCACGAGGTTAAAAGAATGTTTGAAAAAATAGGTTGTAAAGTAACATATTTAAAAAGAATAAGAATAGGTAATGTTACTCTAGATGAATCTCTAAATGAAGGAGATTATATTGAAATTGATTATAACATGTTTATGTGCTAAAATATTTTTGGTGGTATAATGACTAAGGAATTACTTGATGCAACATACTATGAACTAGATAATATCAAAAATATGGATGCATATAAAAAATTAGTAGAAATAAATGAATTAATTAAAGTTGAATTAAAAGATTTAATTCTTGAATTTAATAAAACAAAAGAATTATATGAAAAAGAAACTAATAAATATTCTAAAAATTATTTAGAATTAAGTAATAAACTTAGTGGTTTAAGAATTAAGATAGATAATGAGCCATTAGTTAAAAAATACCATGAATATGAAAAAGAAATAAATGATTATTTAGAGTCTTTAAGAATAGAGATGCTTAAAGCAGTTAGAGGTGAAAAGTAATGGAAGAAAATAATGTTCCAGTTAGAAAAATAAGACGCAGAAGCTTAATTATATATTATAAACAAGAAAGTGCACTTCAAGCATTAGATGAAAATGTTAGAATTGTTCATAAATCTAATAAGTTCAAATATGTTATAGTATATGTTGATGAAAAGAAAGTATATGAAACAAAGAAAAAATTAATGAATGCTAAAGGTATAAAAGATATTATTGATTCACAATTTGAGCTTGAATCATTTGACCTACTTCAAAATACGCAAGTTTTATAATGGTTGTTAAGTAAAAATACTTGACAATCATTTTTTATATGCTATAATACTATAGGAAATTAAAATAAAAGGAGTGTATTATCATGGTAAAATTAAGATTACAAAGATTTGGATCAAAGAAAAATCCATTCTATAGAATTATTGCAACTGAATCAGGAAATCCAAGAGATGGTCGTTTCATCGAAATTATTGGTACATATAATCCATTAGTAAATCCTGCTGAAGTAAAAATCGATGAAGAAAAGACTTTAGCTTGGTTAAATAATGGTGCACAACCTACTGATACTGTAAAAAACATTTTATCTAAGCAAGGAATTATTGCTAAGTTCAATGCTAAGAAGTAGGGTGGTGTAATTATGACCATTAACTTTGAAGAGCTTATCAAAAATATGGTAGCACCGTTAGTGGTAAATCCTAATGATGTAGTTGTAAAAAAACTAGATGAGGATAGTGAATTACTAACTTTACAAGTACTAGTAAACAAAGAAGATTTAGGTAGAGTAATAGGAAAAAATGGAAAGATTGCGCAAGCAATTAGAACTATTGCTTATGCTGGTGCTTCCAAAGAAGGCAAAAAGATTAAAATTGATATTGATTCATTTTAAAATAACTCCAAATTGGAGTTATTTTTTTAATTAAAAAAGGTCTTTATGAAGACCTTTTTTGCTATCTAATATAATTTGTTTTAATCTTTTTATCGTATGTTGGTTCTAAACCCTTTTCTTTTCCAAGCTCAATAGATTTCATTAAGAATATCATATTCTTTGCTAATATTTCTAATGTTTGAATTCCTTCTTCATCCTTATATATATCTTCCTTTTTAGATCCATGAATCATATTCCAATAATTAGACGATGCTATTGGCATATTGCTTATAGCAAAATATTTATTTAAAGAGTCAAATGTAGCTGTTGCACCGCCCCTTCTACAACTAACAATAGAAGCACCAACTTTATTTGCTAAATTTTTTGATTGATAAAATACTCTATCAAGTAATGATAATAAACTACCATTAGCAGAAGCATAATATACAGGTGAACCTATAACTATTCCGTTTGCTTCACTTAGTTTTTTAGCAACTTCATTTGCTAAATCATGTCTAAAGCATTCACCTGTTTTTACACAATTAGCGCATCCAATGCATCCAGCAATTGGATTTTTACCCATTTGAATTATTTCATAATCAATATTTTCTTTTTCAAAAATTTTTGACATTACTTTTAAGCCTTCATTAATACATCCATTTGAATCAGGACTACCATTCAATAACAAAACTTTCATTTTTCCACCTCTATTTTTTTATATTATATACTATTTTTATTATATCATAAACAATTCAATTATGTTAAAATAATTAAGGATGTTGGAGGTGATGTTTTTGACTAAAGAAGAAGCACAATATATAAAAATGACAGAAACAAGAATTCCAAAGTTAATAACATTACTAGCTATACCAACAGTTATAGCAATGCTTGTTACAGCATTATATAACTTTGCAGATACTGTATTTGTGGCTTCCCTTAATAATGATTCTATTACAGCTGCAGTAAATGTAGTATTCCCGCTTATGACAATGATACAAGCTGTTGGCTTTATGATAGGTATGGGTGCAGGTAGTATAATAGCAAGGCTACTTGGAAAACATTTAGATAAGGAAGCTTCAAAAACTGCTTCAAATGCCCTTTTCTTAACTGTTTTATTTGGTGTTATTATTCTTGTATTTGGACTTATTTTTATATCGCCATTAATGAAATTATTAAATGCATCATCTACAGTTTTACCTTATGCTAGAGATTATGCATTTTATATAATTATAGCTAGTCCTATTGTTATGGCATCATTTGCTTTAAATAACTTTTTAAGAGCTGAAGGTAAAGCAAAACTATCAACTATAGGCTTAACTACTGGTGCAATTTTAAATGTTATATTAGACCCTGTATTTATTTTTGCATTTAATCTTGGTATAAAAGGAGCTGCAATAGCAACAGCTATTAGTCAAACTATAAGCTTTATCATTTTATTATCTTTTTATTTAAGAAAGAAAACAGTAGTAGAACTACATATTAATAATATTAGTTTTAATTTTAAAGATTTTGGTATAATTTGTGTAATTGGCTTACCTTCGCTTTTACGTCAAGGTTTAGCAAGTGTAGCTACTATTTTATTAAATGGGGCAGCGGATACTTATGGTGGAGATTCTGGGACTGCAGCTATGGGTGTTGTTGCTAAAATAACACAAGTAATATTTATGATTATGCTTGGAATAGGACAAGGTTATCAACCAGTTGTTGGTTATAACTATGGGGCTAAAAAGTATAAAAGAGTTAAAGAATCATTTTGGTTTATGTTAATTATGTCTACATGTGTTATGGTAATTGGTTCAGGATTACTTGCTATATTTGCAAAACCGCTAGTTAGTTTATTAGTTGAAGATGCTAATGGTATTAAAATAGGAGTAAATGCACTTAGATATCAATGCCTTGGTTTGGCATTTTGTGCATTAGGTGTTGCTTGTAATATGAGTTTCCAATCACTTGGCAAAAAGGTTAGAGCTATATTAGTATCAATACTTCGTCAAGGATTATGTTATATTCCTTTTATTATAATGCTTCCTATTTATATAGGTATAACAGGTGTTGAAATATCAATGATGATAGCAGATATTCTAACATTTATAATATGTATTCCATTTGCTATTTCATTCTTTAAAGAGATAAATAGTAAAATAGATATAGACTTTGAAAAAGCAAATGAAGATATAACTGTTTAGGGCTTAACAAAGCCCTTTTTCATTTTTAATAAGATTATAGGTTTAAAATAATATTAGTATTTAATATTATTTTTTTATTAATATGTGGTATAATTAATTTTAAGTAAGGAGGTATCGATATGAAAAAATATTTAACAAGAATTTTAATTAGTTTTATATTTGTTTTACAATTATTACTTTTAACTTCATGTGATTTTTCAAAGTTTTCGCTACCTAGACTTACAAAAAAGACTCAGGATATTCCAGTAGAAAATTATGAAAGATCTAAACTTGATAATATAACAAATTATGATAGTGCATATACATTTAAAGATGTACATAAACTTATTTATGATGAGGATGGTTATATGCCATCAGTTGGTGATGTTAATGTATTAGTTGTTCCTATTAAATTTAGAGATGTTTATACTTCAAAAGACAATTTAGCTAAATATCATAAGGATTTAGAAAGAACATTTTTTGGAACAGATACAGGTTATGAATCATTAAGCTCTTACTATAAGAAGAGTTCTTACGGTAAATTAAATATTAGTGGTGAAGTGTTAGATTGGTATACACCAGCTAATTCATCAACCTATTATGAAAATATTTATTCTAATTCTAATGCAAGTATTTCTAAGTATTTAGGTGAACTTGCTATTGAAGCTATTAGTGCTAATGGAAAAGATATTGATCTTAGCAAATATGATTATGATAAAGATGGAATAATTGACGGAATATATTTAGTATGTAATAAGTTCCAACAAAAATATGAATCTTTATACTGGTCTTGGGTAACATATTATAATGGTTCAAAAACTATAAATGAATATAAGATGTATCAAATAATGTGGTCTAATGTTTGCTTTATGTATAAAGATGATTTTTACAAGGATGTAAAAGGTGATACTTTAAATGCTATTACATTTATACATGAAACAGGCCATATGATGGGTTCAGATGATTATTATGATTATTCACCAAATGAATATAAAGATTCTATATTTGGTTCAAAATTATCAAAACAAGGTGATGGATGTAATTTAGGCGCTGGATCATTTGATATGATGGATGGTAATGTTGGAGATCACTGTGCTAACTCAAAATTATTATTTGGTTGGATTACTCCATATGTAGTAACAAGAGATATTACAATAGAACTAAATAAATTCTCTACAACAGGAGATGCTATTATAGTTGCTCCTTCATTTGACTATGAATCAGGAAACTTAAGTGAATATTTTATAATTGAATATTATGATCACTCTGGTTTAGCTGATCAAAACATATTTGATGATAGAGGATATACTAAATCAGGAATTAGAATTTATCACGTTAATTCAAGAGTAGCGTATGATAATAATTATTGGTCGCTATTCCAATATGATAATAGTTATGAAAAACATGCATTCTTAACTTTAATAAGTAAGGAAAATAACAAAAAGGGAAAAACTGATTTTATAGAATCAGATAAGAATGCAACTGACAATTCATTATTCCAAGAAAATGATGTATTTATTCCAATTGATAATAGTGAATATGTTAATAAGCTATTATTAAATGTTGAAATTAAGATTAACAAAGTAACAGAAGAAAGTGCAAATATTACAATAAGCTTTAAAGATTAGGGGGAAATATTATGTTTTATGATGGCATACTACTATCTATAATATCTAAAAGTAATGCAACTCATGATATTATAGATGAAGCACTAAATTATCTAAAATTAAATAATAAAAGTAATGCCAAAGTATTAACTGATATTCCTTATCT
>JAILKD010000036.1 GCA_024694145.1 bacterium
AATAAAAAAGGAAGCGAATACAGACGAAGTAACAATACTTCACACCGACCAAGGTTCTGTGTACGCATCCATAAGCTATAACAAGCTCATAGAAGATTATAACATAAAAAGATCAATGAGTCGAGCAGGAACTCCAACAGACAACCCAGTAAATGAATCTTTAAATGGTTGGATTAAGGAAGAACTATTCGTCGACTTCAAACTTAATAAATCAGACAATATCTATAAAACAATTGATGAATATGTGTACTATTACAATAATGAAAGGCCAGCATATTCATTAAAATACAAAACCCCTATACAGTTTAAAACTGAACAGGGGTTCTAGCCTTTTTTATTTAATTGTCTACTTTTACTTGACTAGTGCACAATCTATCCTTTTTTTAATAGTTATAATTATTAAAACCTAACGTTTTCATGCTCCAAGTAGATGCTCTTGCAAATCTGTCTAAAGCCATATCAACAAGTTGTGAGCAATTACTCTCCGATGTCGATTGATTAACTAAACTGGTTCCATTACCATAATAGTTTGTAAATGTTACTTTTTTACTAGAATTAAACGATGGCCCATCAAAGAATCCACTTCCATTTACCTCATATCCACTTGATTTGAACTGAAAATCAACTGACCTATAGCCGTCCATAAAAGTATTAGGCAAATAAATGTGGCTTGAAGTCCCAGCACCAGAATTGTCATTTTTTACTGCTGCAAGCCAAATATCAAGTACACCTTGAGTGCCATTCATTTGTATAATTCCAGTATATATCCAATTGTTTTTTGATTCTAAATTGAAAACATAAGCATATTTACCATTTGAATAAGCACCATTGTTTATGATATATGTTCTAATTTCATTTGTAAGTTTAGTATAAGCATCTTGAGTTTGTGTATATGTAGTCGTTGCTCGTGTTGTTGTAGTATTATTAGTTGTTGTCAATAATGTAGTGGTATTTTCTTTTGTAGTGGTTTTTGTAGTAATATCATCCTTAGTCGTAGTATTATTCTTGTTACCAGAGTTTCCTTTGTTTGACTCTGAAACAGCTACTCCAATTGTAATTATTCCAACAACTACAAGCATAACAACAACAAATATAATTGTTGATAAATGTTTTTTCATAGTAACACCTCTATAAAAATCAATTACTTTTTGCCTAATAATTTAACAAGAACTGCCTTTTGAGCATGCATTCTGTTTTCTGCTTCTTCAAAAATTTCATCAGCATGTTGTTCGAATACTTCTTCAGTAATTTCTTCTCCTCTATGTGCAGGAAGACAGTGTAGCACCATACATTTAGGATTAGTTACTTCCATAAGTTTTGAATTAACTTGATAATCTCTAAATGCTTTCTTTCTTTCTTCTATTTCAGCTTCCATACCCATGCTGCTCCATACATCAGTATAAATAGCATCAGCATTCTTAGCTGCTTCATAAATATCTTCTGTTAACATAAAGTCTGGATTACCTTTGGCAAATTCTAATACTTCTTTATCAGGTTCACAGCCTTTAGGTGTTGCAATAGCTATTTTCATACCCATTTTTAAGCATCCAACAATTAGTGAATTAGCCATATTGTTTCCATCACCAATAAATGCAAGTTTTAATCCTTTAAGTTTTCCTTTATATTCTTTAATAGTCATTAAATCGGCTAATACTTGACATGGATGAGCAAAATCAGTTAAACCATTAATAATTGGAATAGAACCATATTTAGCCAAATCTTCTACTTCTTTTTGTTCAAAAGTTCTAATCATTATACCATCAAGATATCTTGATAATACTCTTGCTGTATCCTGAACTGGTTCACCACGACCAATTTGTAAATCTCTAGGAGATAAGAATAATGCAGAGCCTCCTAATTGATACATTCCTACTTCAAAACTAACTCTTGTTCTTGTTGAAGATTTTTGGAAAATCATACCTAGAGTTTTTCCTTCTAGATGTTTATGCATAATACCATTTTTTTGTTCAAATTTTAATTGATCAGCTAAATGTAGTATATCAATAATATCTTCAGTTGTTAAATCTAATAATTTTAATAAATGTTCCATATTATTCCTCAACTACTTTCTTAAATATTTTTAAGCCTTCTTCTAGCTCTTGCATAGTAATATTTAGTGGTGGTAAGAATCTAATCTTATCTTTAGCAGTTAATACTACTAAACCATTTTCTAAACATTTAGCTACAACATCTCTTGCTGGTTTTGTTGTCTTAATTCCTATCATCATACCCATGCCTGAAATTGATTCAACATTTTTTATTCCATTACAAAATTCTTCAATATAATTTCCTTTTTGCTTAACTACATCTAAAAATTCATCATTTAATCTTTCAATAATAGTATAAGCTCCTGCACAAACTATTGGATTACCACCAAAAGTTGTTGCATGATCTCCAAAGCCTAGTACATTTTCAGTTTTACTATTAAATAAAACTGCACCAAGTGGAAGTCCTCCACCAATACCTTTAGCTGTAGTAACAATATCAGGATTAATACCAAATCCTTGGTATGCATATAAATATCCTGTTCTACCATTACCTGTTTGTACTTCATCTATAATTAATAATAAATCCTTTTCTTTAGCGATTTTTTCGACTGCTTTAACAAATTCTTTATCTAGTGGTAAAACTCCACCTTCGCCTTGAACTAATTCCATCATAATAGCACATGTATTATCATTAATCTTTTCTAATACATCATTAATATCATTAGCTTTTGCATAAACAAAACCTTCAGTAAATGGATAGAAATTCTTATGGAACACATCTTGTCCTGTTGCTTTAAGTGTTGTAATTGTTCTACCATGGAATGAATTTACTAATGTAATTATTTCACTTCTATTTTCGTTATATTTATCATGAGAATACTTTCTAGCTGTTTTAATAGCTCCTTCATTTGCTTCTGCACCTGAGTTTGCAAAGAACACTTTTTTCATTCCTGTTTTAGCACATAATAAATGAGCTAGTTGTGCTTGTGGAAGTGTATAATATAAATTTGACATATGGCTTAATTTTTTAGTTTGCTCTATTACAGCATCAGCCCAAATTTTATCACTTACACCAAATGCATTTACACCAATTCCACTAGAAAAATCTATATACTTTTTATCATTAAAATCATATAGTGTAGCACCACTACCACATTTAAATGCAACATTAAATCTATTATAAGTGTTAGCAATATATGAATTATCTAACTTTTTTATTTCATTAAACATAATTATCTACCCCTAAACATAGTACCGATACCTTCATCAGTAAGTACTTCTATTAAAATTGAATGTGGAACTCTACCATCAATAATAAATGACTTATTTACCCCACGTCTAATTGCATCTACACAACAATCTACCTTTGGAATCATTCCACCACTAATAATACCATCATTAATTAATTCTTTAACTTCACTTACATTAACACTCTTGATTAATGTAGATGGATCATTTACATCTTCTAGTAAACCTATAATATCAGTCATAGAAATTAAACTTTCAGCCTTTAAAGCTCCAGCTATACGGCTAGCAGCTGTATCTGCATTTACATTATAAGTATTACCTTCTCTATCGCATCCAACAGTTGATATAACAGGAATATAACCATTAGATAGTGCATCATCAATAATCTTTGTGTTAATTTCAGTGATTTCTCCAACAAAGCCATGAACATCATCTAGTTTTTTAGTAATAATCATTTCACCATCAGCACCACATAATCCTAAAGCTTTTCCGCCTTTTTGATTAATAAGTTGAACAAGTGATTTGTTGACTTTACCAGCAAGTACCATTTGTACAATATCCATAGTTTCTTTATCAGTTACACGAAGTCCATTAACAAATTCGCTCTTTTTATTTATTTTTTTAAGCATATCATTTATTTCAGGTCCACCACCATGAACCAATACAACTTTAATACCAATTAAACTTAGTAATACTACATCGCCCATAACAGCTTCTTTTAATTCTTCATTAATCATAGCATTACCACCATATTTAACAACTATAACCTTACCATAATATTTTTGAATATAAGGTAGGGCTTGTATTAAAATACTTGCTTTTAAATCACTAGTAACATTCATAGTTTTCACCTCTTATGATCTATAATCTCCATTTATTTTTACATATTCATATGTTAAGTCACAACCAAATGCTTCAGCACTATAATCTCCTTGGTTTAAATTAACATCAATGAATATTTCTTTTTCAAGTAAAACTTCTTTTGCCTTTTCTTCGCTAAATGGTACACCTAAGCCATTTTTACATACTGGAATAACACCTTTAGAACTTCTAAATGCAACATCAATTTTAAGTACATCTATATCTTCTAAAGTATAACCTATAGCACATAAAACTCTTCCCCAATTAGCATCAGAACCAAAGATTGCACATTTTAATAAGTTTGATGAAATAACTGATTTAGCAATAACTCTTGCTTGCTCTTTTGTCTTAGCGCCGCTTAAGCAGCAAGTTAAACTACGGCTTGCACCTTCACCATCAGCAGCAATCATCTTACATAAAGTCTTAGTAACAAGAGATAAAGCTTCTTTAAAGATTGGCAAAGTCTTTTTATCAACTTCTTTATTTCCTGCCATACCATTTGCTAAAACAGTTACCATATCGTTAGTTGATGTATCACCATCAACACTAACCATATTAAATGAATCTTTAATATCTTCGCTTAATGCTTCTTGTAGTAATTTAGATGATATTTTACAATCTGTTGTAACAAATACTAACATAGTAGCCATATTTGGATTAATCATACCACTACCTTTAGCAATACCACCAATATGACATTCAACACCATCAATATCAAATTTAACAGCAATTGTTTTTTCTTTAGTATCAGTAGTCATAATTGCATGATTAGCATCAACTGATGTACCTTTATCTAATTCAGCAACAAGCATAGGAATACCACGTTTGAATGGCTCAATATCCATTTCTTGTCCAATAACACCTGTTGAAGCTATAACTATATCATTTTCATTAATGTTTAATGCATCAGCAAGTAATTTGCAAGTTTCATTTGCGATATCCATACCATTAATATTACATGTATTAGCATTTCCACTATTACAAATAATAGCTTGTGCATATCCATCAGAAATATGATTCTTAGTTACAACTAGTGGTGCTCCTTTAACTAAATTCTTTGTATATGTAGCAGCAGCGTTACACTTAGTTTCTGAATAAATTAATGCAATATCTTTTTTATCTTTGTTTTTTCTAATTCCGCAGTGTACTCCGCTTGCTTTAAAGCCTTTAGCTGCTAAAACCCCGCCATTTATAATTTCCATAATTTCCTCCTAGAATTCAAGAGAATACTCTTTTTCTTTTCCTATCTTCATATTCATTACTTCAACAGCTGCACCACTTGCACCTTTGCCTAAGTTATCAAGACATGCAGCAACATTAATTCTTTCATCATTACCAGAAATATATATTTCTAAGTAATCTTTACCAGATAAGTGATTAGCACTTAAAAAACCTGATTCTGTGCCATTTTCGTTAAAAGGCATAACTCTAACAAAATTATTATCACCATAATAATTCTTAAATAATTCATATAACTCTTTTGGAGTTACTTTTTTCTTTAAATTTTTAACTTCTAGAGGAATATCAACAATCATTCCAGAATAGAAATTACATACATAAGGATTAAATAATGGTTTATGATCTAATCCTGAAATAGCCATCATTTCCTTTAAATGCTTATGATTTTGACTCATACCATATAAGCGGGGAGCTTCGAGTTCAACATCGTTTGAACTCTTGTACTGCTCAATACCCTTTTTACCAGCACCGCTATAACCACTAATTGCATTAGCGCTTATTTGGTAGTACTTATCAATTACACCAAGTTTTACTAAAGGATATACTATTGATAAGAATCCTGAAGCATAGCAACCTGGAACAGCTATTCTTTTAGAATTATTTATTTTATTTTCTAATTCTTTATCAAGCTCAGGAAAACCATATGCCCAATCTGGATCAGTTCTATGAGCTGTTGATGTATCAATAATAACTGTATTAGGATTTGTAACAAGTTTAGCTGATTCAATAGCTGCATCATCTGGTAGACACAAGAATACTATATCAGCATTATTCATTATTTTTTGTTTTTCAATTGGGTCTTTTCTAAGTTCTTCTTTTATTTCTAATAATTCAATATCATTTCTTTTTGAAAATCTTTCGAATATTTTAAGACCTGTTGTTCCACTTTTTCCATCTATAAATACTTTTACCATACTATTTACCTAATTCTTCTTCTAATAAACTAATTTGTTTTAGAACCATTTCTTTACTAGTTCCACCAAATGATAATCTCTTTTCTACGCAATTTTTTAAATCAATTGCAGAATAAACATCATCACTAATTAGAGAAGAATACTCCTTATATTTTTCTATTTTTATTTCATCTAATGTTACATTTTCTTTAATTGAATCAAGAACTATTGATCCAGTTAATTTATATGCATCTCTAAAAGGCATTCCTTTTTTAGCAAGATAATCTGCTAAATCTGTTGCGTTAATGAAGCCTTTCTTAGCTGCATTATACATATTTTCTTTAATAAATGTTGCTGTATGAAGCATTGGTGTAAAGATTGATAAGCATTCTTTAACAGTATCAATGCTATCAAATAATAATTCTTTATCTTCTTGCATATCCTTATTATATGCTAGAGGGATACCCTTAAGCATTGTTAGTAATGCAATTAAATTACCATAAGTTCTACCAGTTTTACCTCTTATAAGTTCTGTAATATCAGGATTCTTCTTTTGAGGCATTATACTTGAACCAGTTGCATAACTATCATCAAGTTCCATAAACTTGAATTCCCAACTACACCATAAAATAATTTCTTCAGAAAATCTTGATAGATGCATCATAATTAAGCTAATTGCACTAGCAAGTTCTACTGCAAAATCTCTATCACTAACACTATCAATTGAATTTAGTGTTACATTGTTAAATCCAAGCTTTTCTTTAACAATAAATCTATCAATATTATGAGTTGTACCAGCAAGTGCTGCAGCACCTAGCGGCATGTAATCAGTTCTTTTATAACAATCATCTAATCTTTCTAAATCTCTAATTAACATATTCGCATAAGCTAATAATTGGTGAGATAATAATATTGGTTGTGCTCTTTGAAGATGAGTATAACCTGGCATAATTAAATCAATATTTTGTTTTGAAACAAATAATATTTCCTTAATTAAGCTTTTAACAAGATTCTTTATTTCAAGTATTTCTTTTTTAGTATACATTCTAAAATCTAAAGCTACTTGATCGTTTCTACTACGTGCTGTATGAAGTTTCTTACCAACTAAACCAATTCTTTTTGTAAGTTGTTCTTCAACAAACATATGAATATCTTCAGCTTCATAGTCTATTTCAAGTTTTCCACTTTCAATATCACTTAAGATTTCTTCTAGCGTTTTAATAATTAAATCAGATTCATCACTTGTAATAATACCACACTTACCTAGCATAAAAGCATGAGCCATTGAGCCAGTGATATCTTCTTTATACATACGAGAATCAACTCTAATAGATGAATTAAAATCATTTACTTCTTTATTTTCTTCTTTACTAAATCTTCCGGCCCACATTTTCATATGTCATACCTCCTACTTTTATGCTAAATAAGCCCAGTATTTGACTGGGCATATTTAATTTATTTTAATTTCTTTTGATTTAATAATGCCTTAACCTTAATTGGTAGACCATATAGGTTAATGAATCCTGCAGAATCTGCTTGATCATAAACATCATCTTCACCAAATGTAGCTACTTCTTCACTATATAATGAATATGGGCTAGTTATGCTAGAAGGAATGATATTTCCTTTGTATAGTTTAACTTTTACACTACCAGTAACTGTTTCTTGAGTCTTATCAACGAATGCTGATAGAGCTTCTCTAAGTGGTGTAAACCATTTTCCGTTATATACTAATTCAGCGAATTCAATAGCAATTCTTTGTTTGAAATGTTGAGTATCTCTTTCAAGAGTAATAGATTCAAGTAATTCATGTGCTTCATAGATGATAGCTCCACCTGGAGTTTCATAAACACCACGGCTCTTCATACCTACTAATCTATTTTCGACCATAT
Organism: bacterium; assembly: GCA_024694145.1. Lineage (GTDB taxonomy): Bacteria > Bacillota_I > Bacilli_A > Acholeplasmatales > JAEDCM01 > RGIG10196. The sequence continues at coordinate 8,122 of JAILKD010000036.1, forward strand.
CAACTAAACCGATACCGTTATCTCCACCAAGTTTATTTAATTTTTTAACAAGTTCAGTAGCACTCATTTTTACACCATCAAGTCCAACTGGTTTACCTTTTTCAAAATCAATTGTTACATATGTAGGAGTATCTGGTGCTTTCCAAGGTGATACACCCATTTCTAGAATCTTATCATATTGAGGTTCATTTTTAGGACTTTCAAGATCTAATCCTTCATGTGATAAGTGCCAAATATTCTTATCCTTTGAATAGTTAGTTTCTCTATTTATCTTAAGAGGAATATTGTGTGCAATAGCATAATCAATTTCTTCATCACGACTCTTGAATTCCCAGAATCTCCAAGGTGCAATAATTTGCATTTCAGGCGCAAATGCTTTAATAGCTAATTCAAAACGTACTTGGTCATTACCTTTACCTGTACATCCATGACAAATAGCATCGCATCCTTCTTTTTTAGCAATTTCTACAACTCTTTTTGCGATGATAGGACGAGCAAATGAAGTACCTAACATATATTTGTTTTCATACTTTGCTCCTGCTTTAACTGTTTCAAATACATAATCAGTTAAGAATTCTTCTGTTAAATCTTCAATATAGATTTTAGAAGCTCCTGTTTTAATTGCTTTTTCTTCTAGCCCTTCAAGTTCATCAGATTGACCACAGTTACCACAAATAGCAATAACTTCACATCCATAATGATCCTTTAACCAAGGAATGATAATTGAAGTATCAAGTCCACCAGAATAAGCTAAAGCAACTTTTTTAAATTTCTTTTCCATAATTTTATCCTCCAAATTTTTATTTTATTTATAACAAAAAGAAAAGAGCCATCAAGGCTCTTATTTAACAATATACTCATACACCAGAATGATGGTGTAATCTTTGCTAATATCAAGATGCCTTGAAAAAGAAAAAACCACACCAAGTGGTTTATTGTTGTAATATGCTCATGCATCACACTGTTGCAATCTTTACAAAACTCACTTGGACTTTTCTCAAGTTATACATACATTGTAAAGTATTAATCGCCATATGTCAACATTTTTTTATATTTTATTATTAGATAGCGTTTTCAAAGTTGTTAATTAATGTTATAATTAATTAGGTGATTAAAATGAAGCTAGAAATTATAGAGCCAATTGGTCTATGTAATAGTGCATCTAAACTGTTAGATACCATTAATAAAAACATAGATAAATATCTAAATATTTATATCGTTGGAGAAATATTACACAACGAATACATTATAAATGATTTGAGCAATAAGGGTGTAAGATTTGTTAAAGATATTAAAAACATTGAAATGAATAAATATACTTTAGTAATATTTCCAGCACATGGAACAGCTCCATCTGTTTATAATAAAATGCAAAAGCATAAATATTTAGATCTAACATGTCCTAAAATTGTAAATATACATATCTTTATTCAAAATAATAGCGATAGAGATATTCTGTTTATGGGTAAAAAAGGACATTCTGAAGTTGTTGCAGTAAAAGAATATAAAAATGTTAAAGTGTTATACAACTTAGAAGATATTGAAAAATTAGGAGAGCTTAATAATCCTGTATTAATGTGTCAAACAACTTTTAACGAAAAGATATTTAATGATGCTTCAATTATTCTAAAAGAAAAATATCCAAACATATTAATAAAAAATACATTATGTAATATTCCATTAGATAGAATAAAAAATATTAATGCAACAGACTGTGATTTGCTTCTTGTTATTGGTTCTAAGACATCTAGTAATGCAAACGAGATAAAAAATTCTAAACCAAACTCAATGATTATAAGTCAAAAATCAGACTTAGATATTAATGAGTTACTTAAATATGATAAAGTAGCTATCGCTTCTGCATCATCAACTCCTATTGAGCAAGTAAATATAATTGTTGGAGCAATTAAAAACGCCACTAAGTAATGGCGTTTTATTTATGCTTTTATTGAATATTTACTATTAAACATTTTCTTAAGTTCTTCTTTTGTGTTATACTTTTCAGTTAGAATAAATTCTTTACTCCATAGCATATAATAAATAAAAGGGAAATTAGCTTTTTCTAATAATGTAATATCAGGAATTACTCCACATTCAGCTAAAGCAACTAATTTATTTTTAGTTGTTTTATTTATTAATTCGTTAATCTCATTAAAATAATTAGTTTTTTCGTGTGGTTCTGTATATACATCAACAGATATAATATCAACATATTCATCACCAGGATAACTATTAACAGCATTCCATACCCAAATGATATTATTAAAACCTCTTTCAAAAGTAAAATATTTATAAGTCATAATATATAATTCTTTTGCAACATCTGCACCATATCTACCCCACCAAAACCATTTGCCATCAGATTCATGAAATGGTCTAAATAAAAATGGTTTATTTTTTTCTTTAAAAGGTGTAAGTAAAATAGCCATATGCTTTAGTTCATTCATAAATGCATTATATTCAGCAGTTGAATTATCTAATATTTTTCTTGGATCAAATTCTGTTTTCTCTGCATAAAAACTCTTACCTAAGCCATATAGTGGAGAAAACATATGCCAAGTAAAAGTAATTATTCTATCATCTTTTAAAGCAACTTCAATAGTATTTAAATTCTCTTTTACTTCATCTAGGCATATAGAATCACTATCTTTATTGATATTTAGAGAGTATCCAAGAAGCTCATAACCAATTAGCTTTGGAAGCTTATTAGTCACTCTTTTAATATATTTTAATTCTTCTTGTTTTACTGTTTGTGTGTGTTGTCCAGTTATAACATATTTGTTTTTAATTTCACAAAAATAATTTAGCAAATCACATACCTCACTAATTGCATTTTTATTAGAAGGTAAGTATTTGTTATTTTCTAAAAACATAATTAATTCCCCCAAATTAATTTATTTTTTAAATTCTACAAAATCACATAAATTTAAATCAAATTGTTTTGCAAATTCAATTGCTTTTTCTACAGCAAAATAGCCTAGTGCTTCTGGCTTATGCGCATCAGCTCCAATTACTACTTTTGCTTTTGTACCACTAACTAAATTCCAAAATTCTTCTCTAGGATATAAGTATTGATTCTTTCCACTATCAGTACGTCTAGCGCCTTTTGCAATACCATTAGCATTTATTTCAAGGTAAACATCATTTTTAATTGCTGCATCAATTATTCTTTTGCTACATATTTCAGCAGTTTTATCAAATACTCTATGACCATTTTCCCCATTATAATTCATCAAGAATAAATCCGGATGAGCAAATATAGTATATAATCCTGATTCCATTGCTTCTATAACTATATCAGTATATACTTCAGCAAGTCTAGGAGTAAAAGGATCATAAGGAGAATAATTAGAGCCCTTATAGTTAAAGAAATGTTCTCCTAAAATTAAGTAGTCAACTTTTTTTCTAAGCTTAACAAAATAATCCTTAAATTCAGGAAAATATTCTGTTTCAAGCCCTAAATAAATCTTTATATCAGACCTTTTCTTGGCTTCTAGTACTTTTGGTACATAATTATTATCAAATTCATCATCAGTCATTATTTCTTCTAGAAAGTTATGACGATATTCATCAGCACTCATAAAGTATTCAGGAGTATGTGCATGATCACTCATACCTAATTCCTTAAAGCCTAAACGAACTGCTTCATTAACATAATCATCTACATCTCCAGTAGCATGACCGCATAAATATGTATGAGTATGATAATTTGCTTTTAGCATAATTATTACCTCTTTTCTAATTCTGTTTTAATTTCATCCCAACTTATACCAAGTTCTACCATTAATACAGTTAAGTGATACATTAAATCACTAACTTCATAAATTACATCATCTCTATTAGTTTTAGCAGCAATAATTGTTTCGCATGCTTCTTCACCAAACTTCTTTAAGATTTTATTAATTCCTTCTTTAAATAAGTAGTTTGTATAAGATCCTTCTTTTGGATTTTCTTTTCTATCTTTAATAATATTTTCTAAGTTTACTAAAAATGAAGTATCTTTAGAGATTTCTTTAACAATATTTTTGCTTTCAGTTATTTCAATATTTCTATAGAAACAAGTAACATTACCTGTATGGCAACTAATACCACCTTTTTGTTCTATTTGAATTAATAAAGTATCAGCATCACAGTCAACACTCATTCCTTTTAAATATTGGAAGTGTCCACTTTCTTCACCCTTTAACCAAAGCTTGTTTCTACTTCTAGAATAGTAATAAACATTACCAGTTTCTAAAGTCTTTTCTAAAGCTTCTTTATTCATATAAGCAAGCATTCTAACATGTTTAGAATGATAGTCTTGAGCAATTACTGGAATTAATCCAAACTTATCAAATTGTACTATTTTTAATAATTCATCTTTTGTCATATTAAACTCTCCTTACTGGTATATTTTTACTTTCTAAAAAATCTTTTAAATCATTAATTTCTATTTCTTTAAAATGGAATAGCGAAGCAGCAAGTGCTGCATCAGCATATTCTAATATTTCACTAAAATCTTCCATTTTACCTGCACCACCTGATGCAATTACTGGAATATTTACAGCTTCACATACTCGTTTTGTAAGTTCAACGTCATATCCACTTTTTGTTCCATCTTTATCCATTGATGTTAATAAAATCTCTCCAGCTCCCCTTTTTTCAGCTTCCTTTGCCCATTCGATAGCATCAATATCAGTACGAACTCTACCTCCATTAATGTATACCTTAAAAGAGTTGCCTTCTCTTTTAGCATCTATTGCTACAACGATGCATTGATTACCAAACATCTTTGCACCTTCATTAATTAAATCTGGATTTTTTATAGCACTTGAATTAATAGATATTTTATCTGCACCAGCTTGTAGTATTTCTCTCATATCACTAGTGGTTCTAATTCCACCACCAACAGTAAAAGGAATAAATACTTTTTTTGCTGTATTTCTAACAACATCTATTATTGTTTTTCTATTATCGCTACTAGCAGTAATATCTAGAAAAACTAATTCATCAGCATTTAAATCAGAATATATTTTAGCACATTCAACAGGATCACCTGCATCTATTAAATTTATAAAATTAATACCCTTTACAACTCTACCATCTTTTACATCTAAGCATGGTATTATTCTTTTAGTTAGCATTTTCAATTGCCTCACTTATATCTATTTTTCCAATATAATATGCTTTGCCAATAATAGCTCCTGCACATCCTATTTTTTTACAATTAATCACATCACTAATTGATGAAACTCCACCAGATGCAATTATATTTAATTTTGAAGGTATTAATTTTTTAAGTTCTTCTATATTAGTTCCTTCCATCATTCCATCTTTAGATATATCTGTATATATTACATTTAATCCACCAAAGTCTTTAAATATATTTAACATATCCAAATCTTTCATTTTTGAATTTTCTAACCATCCATGAACAGAAACATAACCATTTTTGCAGTCTAAGCCAAGTACTATTTTATCCTTGCCATATTTTTTAATTGCTTCTTTTAAGAAGTTTTGATCCTTTACAGCAATACTACCAAGTATTACTCTTCTTACACCAAGTCCAAGTAATAAATCAATATCATCAAAACTACGGATACCTCCTCCTATTTCAATAGGAATATTATTTTCACATAGTTTTTTAATAACATCAATATTTACTATATGACCAGCCTTAGCACCATCTAGATCAACTACATGAACTAGCATTGCTCCAGATTTAACAAAGCCTAAAGCCACTTCAACTGCATTATCGTTATATATAGTTTTTTGTGCATAATCACCTTGAATAAGTCTTACGCATTTTCCATCGATTAAATCGATTGCAGGAATTATTTCCATTATAAATCACCAAAATTCTTTAATATTTTTAAACCAACATCTCCTGATTTTTCAGGATGAAATTGTGTAGCAAATATATTTTTATATTCTACAGCACAACTAAATTCATATCCATAAGTAGTTTTTGTTAATAAATAATCTTTATTATCTGTAACTAAATGGTATGAATGTACAAAATAAACATAAGGATTATCTAATCCTTTAAATAATTTAGTATTACTAGCAATATTTAAATTATTCCATCCCATATGAGGTATTTTTAAGCCGTTTTCTTTAAAATGAATTATATTACCATCAAGTATATTAAGTCCTTTAGTTAAGCCATATTCTTCGCTTGATGAGAATAATAATTGCATACCTAAACAAATACCTAAAATAGGTTTACCTTTTTTTACTTCATCAATAATTACTTTATCTAGTCCTAATTCTTTTAAGTTATCCATTGCTTTTTTAAAAGCACCAACGCCAGGTAATATTAATTTATCTGCACTTTTAATAAGATTAATATCACTTGTTATTACTGAATCAATGTTTAAGGAATCTAGGGCATTTTTAACGCTACCTAGATTCCCCATTTTATAATCAATTATCGCAATCATTATAATACACCTTTACTTGTAGGAAGTCCAAAACGTGGATTAATAGATACAGCTTCCATTAGTGCTCTAGCAAATGCTTTAAATGTACCTTCAACCATGTGATGGTTATTAGTTCCACGTAAAATAATAGTTTGAATGTTAAATCCAGCATTATTAGCTAAAGCTATAAAGAATTCTTTTACCATTTCAGTTTGGAATTCACCTAACATTTTAGTAGTAAATGGATCATCAATATTTGCATATGGTCTATTTGAAATATCAATAGCACATAAAACTAGTGTTTCATCCATTGGTATAATTGCTTTACCATATCTAGTAATACCTAATTTATCGCCTAGTGCTTCTTTTAAAGCTAAACCTAAAGCAATACCTACATCTTCAATTAAGTGGTGACAATCAACTCCAATATCACCTTTAGCTTTAATATTTAAATCAATTAATCCATGAGTAGATATTTGTGTAAGCATATGATCAAAAAATTCAACTCCTGTATTAATATTACAAACACCTTTACCATCAAGATTAATACTTAATTTGATTTGAGTTTCTTTTGTATTTCTTTCTAAAGTAGCTTCTCTCATTATAATGCCTCCTTTATTTTATTAATCAAAATACTATTTTCTTCACTAGTACCCGTATTTATTCTATACCATAATTCATTATTATACATTAGTTTTCTAATGTAAATTTTATTTTTCAATAAATTTTCATACACTTTATCACTTAATTTTAAGAAAATAAAGTTTGAATAGCTTTTTGATGGATTTAACCCAAGATCAACTAAATCATTATATAATTTGTCTTTAAGGCTAACTATTTCATCTATTTGGTCTTTATATAAAGCTTTATTTTCTATTGCAATTCCAGCAGCTATTTGAGATATAGTTGATAAGTTATATGGAGGTTTTACTACATTTAGTGTATCAATTAAATCATAGCTAGAAATAGCATAACCAAGCCTAATTCCCGCTAAAGCATAAGCTTTTGAGAATGTTTTTAAGACAATTACATTATCATAAGTTAAAGCTAAATCATAATTAGATTTATAAAACTCAGAATATGCTTCATCTAATAATACAACACCTTTAGTTAGTTTAATAATATCAATTAAATCATTTCTTTCCATAATTGATCCTGTTGGATTATTTGGAGAGCAAATAATAACAAGTTTTGGATTATATTTAATAATACTCTCTTTAATAGTTTTAACATCATAACTAAAACCATCTAAAAAATCTATATCTATAAACTTTCCATTAGTATAGCTTGCATATTCTTTATACATACTAAATGTAGGATTACAAGCTAATATGTATTCATCATCTATCAAACTTCTAAAAATGCAATCAAGTAATTGATCTGAACCTACTCCGCAAGTTACATTTTTAATATCAATGTTATAACTTTTAGCAATTCTTTCTCTTACATATAAATTATCTGTATCAGGGTAACGTCTAAGATCTATATTATCTAATTCTTTTTTTAATAAATCTATTATTTTTTTAGGAGTTTTAAAAGCAGATTCATTAGCGTTTAGAATTATACCATCATCTATCATTTTGCTATAGTAAGGAGTACGATTCTCTAACGCTTTTTTGATATATTTCATTATTTTTCCTCCAATCTAACAGTTGCGGCTAAAGCATGTGCTGTTAAGCCTTCACTTTTAGCAAATACCTCTACATTCTTTCCAATTCTATTAAATGCTTCTTTATTAAATGAAATAATTGATGTTCTTTTTACGAAATCATATACAGATAGAGGTGAAAAGAATCTAGCTGTATGAATTGTTGGTAATACATGGTTAGGTCCAGCCATATAATCTCCAAGAGATTCTGCGGCATAATTACCTAAGAATACTGCACCAGCATTTGTAATCTTATCAAGATAACTAAATGGCTCACTTACGGCTAATTCCAAATGTTCTGGAGCAATATAATTTGATATTTCAACAGCTTCATTTATATCTTTTGTAATAATTATTCCACCATAATTATCTAGTGATTTTTTAATAATTTCTTTTCTTTCTAAGTTATTTGTATATAGATCAATTTGTTTAACAACTTTTTCAGCAAGTTCTTTTGAATTAGTTAGTAAAACACTTGAAGCTATTTCATCATGTTCTGCTTGACTTAATAAATCAGCAGCAACAAATTTATAATTTGCATATTCATCAGCAATAACTAAGATTTCTGATGGTCCAGCTACTGAATCAATTGAAATTGATCCAAACATTTCTTTTTTAGCAAGTGCAACAAAAATATTACCAGGTCCAACAATCTTATCAACCTTAGGAATAATTTTTGTTCCTAAAGCCATTGCAGCGATTGCTTGTGCACCACCACACTTATATATATCTTTAATACCTAAAAGGTATGCTACAGCTAAAACTTCATTAGTTACTTTTCCTTCTTTATTACATGGAGTACACATAATTATATTTTTAACTCCAGCAACCATTGCAGGAATAGCATCCATAAATGCAGTAGATGGATATGCTGCTTTCCCTCCTGGTACATATAGACCAACATATTCAAGTGGAGTTATCTTTTGTCCCAAGATTTCGCCATTTTCTTCATATGTCCATGTAGATTCTTTTTGATGTTCATGGAACTTCATAATTCTAGTCATAGCTATTTTATAAGTTTCTTTTAATTCATCACTTATTGCATTATATCCAGCTAAAATTTCTTCTTCTGTTACTTTAATATTATTCTTATTAATTAATGGCGAATCAAACTTATTTGTATATTCAATTAAAGCATCATCACCTTTTGTTTTAATATTATTAATAATATCTTTAACTATTGCAAGATACTTTGAATTATCATTACTTCCACGTTCATCAAGTTTCTTTAGTAATTCTTCTTTATTATCAAATATTCTCATAAGTTTTCCTCCATTTCTTTTAAAATCTTAGAAATTTCTTCATATTTTGTTTTAATAGATACTTTATTAACAATAACTCTAGCTGATAAGTCACATACACTCTCAATTACCTCTAGCCCATTTTCAACTAGTGTTTTGCCACTTTCAACAATATCAACTATACAATCAGCTAGTCCAATTACTGCCCCTAGTTCAACTGAACCATTAAGTTTAATAATTTCAACCTTTTTATTTTTAGATTCAAAATACTTCTTAGCAATATTAGGATATTTTGTTGCAACTCTAATTTGTTCGCCACCCATAATTAATTCTTTTTTAGATGGGAAACCTGCAACACACATTCTACATTTGCCAATATTTAAATCTAAGCACTCATATAAATCTCTATCTTCTTCTAAAATTGTATCATAACCAACAATACCAATATCAGCTACACCATAATCAACAAATGTTGGTACATCACTTGGTTTAGATAAGAAAAATGAAAATTTATCATCACTACTATTAAATACTAACTTTCTTGATTCATCTGTCATATCAACAGGTCTAATATCTAATTTATCTAGTATTTCTAATGTCTTTTTAGCAAGGCGTCCTTTAGCTAATGCAAAAGTTATTCTTGACATATATATTCACCTTCTTTTAAAGTGTATTTTTTATTATTATCAACATCTATTACAGTTTTAATATTATTAGCTAATGCATAAATAAATGCCTCATTTAAGCTATTTTCTAAACTTATTAACGAATTATCTTTAACCATTGTTATAAGTAAATCTTTATTAGATGAATATAATAATGTAATATCTTTTTCATAAGTAAGTTTAGTCTTACTAATTAAATCATTTACATTAATCGCAAATCCACATGCATCTTTAGGAGCTCCGTAATTAGATATTAAATTATCATATCTACCGCCTTCTAAAATAGGTGTTCCAACTCCTTTAGTATATCCTTGTAGTGTTATACCTGTATAGTAATTACCAAATGATAAAATAGAAAAATCAAAATATACATTTTTTTCCAAATCGTTTTTTTCTAGCAAATCATATAATTTTTCTAATTTAGCTAATGTATCAAGAGTTCTTTTACTCTTAATGTTATTCTTAATTTTATTTAATAAATCTTTTTTACCAATTGCTTCTACTATTAATGATAATATTTCATAAGAATTCTTATCTAATAATTCTTTAATTTTAACAACATTCTTCTTTTTGATTTCTTCAAGTATTTTTTCTTTAACATCATTTTTTATATTTAAATCATCTAAATAATTATTAAAGAATTCAGTGGAAGAAATATAAAGTTTATAATCATTTAACACTTTATCTAATGATTTAACAGCTAAACTTACTACTTCATAATCTGCATATATTCCACTTGCACCAATTAATTCAACACCTGCTTGTGTGAATTCATGTTGCTTTCCTTGATATGCTTTAGGATATCTAAAAGTGTTAGTGATATAACAAAATCTTTGAGGGAAAATGAAATCTTTTGTTTCTGTTGATGCTACTCTTGCTATTGATTTAGTAACATCACTTCTTAAAGATAATACTTCACCATTCTTATTAATTAATTTATATAAAGTTAAATCTTGCATATTAGTAGTAAAAACATCAGCATATTCTAATGTTGGTGTTTCAATTAAATTATACCCACTATTTAAGAATAATTCTTTTAAAATAGTTTCAATTTTGTTTTTCTTTTCCATATCTTTTAAAAGATAATCTTTTAAACCTTCTGGTGTCTTAATATTTAAGTTATTCATATTATCAACCTCACTTTACTGCGCTAAAGTAATAAACTACCATTATTATATTAGAAATAATGCTAAAAATCAATAGATTTTAGTTAATTCCTTTTTTGATAGCGTTTTTACCATACTTATTATCAATATTTTCTAACACTTTATTAAGGTTTTCTTCTTTTTCTATTTCATCTAGATGGAATAAATCAAATACCTTCATATTTTCTTCTTCTAAATTAGATCCACCAGTACCAAGTAGTCTAATTGCTCTACCATCCCATAATTCATCAAATAATTCCTTTATACGGGCAAAATATACGTATTTATCGTTTGTTGCATCATTATATGTCTTACTCTTTGAAAAGCTCTTTAAATCGGTATATTTAATAGTTACAGTAATTGTATATGCTTTAACGTGATATCTTAGAAGCCTTTTTGATGTTATATCACTAACATACTCTAAGAATTCATATATTTGATCTTCATCTGTTAATGGCTCATAGCTTGTTCTAGAATTACTTATACTTGAAAAACTATTATATCTTTCACTATCAACTACATTACTTGATTTACCTTCAAGTGTAGTTTTAACATATGAATACATCTTTTCTCCAAAGAAGTCTTTAAATTCATCTAACCTATTATATAAATCACCTATAGTATTTATACCTAATTCTTTTAATCTTGGACTAGTCTTTTTCCCAATACCAAACATATCAGCAACATCTAGTGGAAATATTTTTTCTTTTATATCTCTAATCCTAACAACTGTTAATCCCATAGGCTTTTTCATATCACTAGCCATTTTAGCTAAAAACTTTGTTGGTGCTATACCTATTGATGAAGGAAGTTTACATTCATCATATATACGCTTTTGTAGTAATTTTGCAAAATCTAGTGGATGCATATCTATTTCAGACACATCAATAAAAGCTTCATCAATACTAGCTTGTTCTACCATATCAGTATATTCATATATAATACTCATAAACTTTTTAGAGCACTCAATATAAAACTGATAATCACTATCTAAAATAATAAGGTTAGGACATTTTTTAAGTGCATCACTTACACTCATAGCTGAATAAACACCATATTTTCTTGCTACATAATTAGACGTAGACAAAACACCTTTTGATGAGTATCTAGCACCCACTGCAAAAGGTTTTTTCTCTAAATATGGCCTTTTTATTAATTCACATGAGCAGAAAAATGCATTCATATCTATGTGAAAGATAGTCCTAACATTATTCATTATAATCTCCTTTATTAGTTGTTTTTTTTATATATTTATTATATAATAAAATTGTTATAGAGGTGATTAATATGGCAGACAACAAAGGATATATTAGTAACAAAGATAAGAAAAAACAAGAATTAGAAGAACAAAAGAGAAAACAATACACTTATAAAAATCCTTCTAAAACTTTAGCAGGTAAAATTTGCATTATTATCCTAGTTTTTGCTATGATTTGTGCACCACTAATTTATCTAATTTGGTATTTCATTAATAATAGATAAAATAATTTAATAATTAATATTTAAAAAAAGTCATTTTCATGACTTTTTTATTTTTTCTGTTGTAACCAATCTGGAAGATTTGGATTAATATTTGTTTGCTTCTTTTCTTCAGGCTTATTATAACTTTGTTCATAAGAATCATTAGAATCATCAGTCATTCTTATATCAGCTGAGCTAACTGGCTTAGTTCCAAACAAATCAACTTGTTCAGTATCATCTTTCTTTAAATCATAACCTGTAGCAATTACTGTAATAACTACTTCATCGCCTAAATCTTCATTGATTGTAGAACCATAAATTATATTTAATTCTGAAGTAGATGCTTGTCTAATTTCTTGAACTGCTGCTGCTTGTTCAAACATTGTAATTGATGTAGATGCAGAAATATTAACAATTGCATCTGTTGCACCATCAATTGAAACTTCAAGCAATTGTGAATGAATTGCACGTCTAGCTGCTTCAATTACTCTATTATCACCAGATCCAACACCAATACCCATTAATGCTGTACCTTTATTTTCCATAACTGTCTTTACATCGGCAAAGTCAATATTAATCATACCCGCAGTAGCAATAATTTCAGCTATTGCTTGTACACCTTGACGAAGTGTATTATCTGCTTCTCTAAAAGCTTCAATAACAGTTGCTTTAGGTCCTACAACTGATAATAATTTTTCATTTGGGATAACTAAAAGAGTATCTACATGAGGTTTAAGTGCATTTAAACCATTAATTGCTTCACGCATTCTTGCTGGACCTTCAAAATCAAATGGTTTTGTAACAATGGCAACTGTTAAACATCCTAATTCTTCAGCAATTTCAGCAATTACTGGAGCGGCACCAGTTCCTGTTCCACCACCCATACCAGCTGTGATGAATACCATATCAGCACCTTCAAGTGCTGCTCTTATTTCATCTTGAGTTTCAAGTGCTGCAGCTCTACCAACCTCTGGTTTAGCTCCTGCTCCTAGTCCTCTAGTTAGTTTTTTTCCTAATTGAATTCTGTTTTCACATCTTGAGATTCTAAGTACTTGCGCATCAGTATTTGCAACAATATATTCAACACCTTGAACATCATTGTCAATCATTCTTCCAACGGCGTTTCCTCCACCGCCACCAACACCGATTACTTTTATTACAGGTTTTTGGTTAAATCCCCCACCATTATCATTAAAAAGCATAGATACACTCCTCTCAAAAAAAATAGTTATTCTATAAATTATTTTACTACATTTTATGTAATAAATAAAGGTAGTTATAAGACATTTATTAATATTTTTTATTAATAATTTTTTATTTAGCAAGCAAAATAATTAGTTTTAATTCATTGATATAATCACTATCAGTTTTTACTTTATAAATTAGATTATCACTTATGTTTGTTTGACCTTTGATTGTATTAATAATTTGTTTAATAACATCTTCACTTAATTCTTTTTGTGACTTTATTTTTACTATTGATTTAGTATAATCTAAGTAATTATCATTAAGTGCTTCTTTTATACTTTCAACAATTTTCCCATCATTAATTTTAATCTTTATTATTTTTGAATCAACCCCATCAATAACATACCCGTAATTTGCTTTGGTGATTGTTGGGAAATCTGAATCATTAAAAAAATCTCTTAACATAAAAAACATAAACATAAGTATCACACTCCAATTTGATTATAACATAACAAAAAATAAAAGTGAGGAAAAACCTCACTTTAGTCTTTATAATTGTATCCAAGCATAATTGCTTCAATATTTTTTGGAAGTAAATGTGCTTTTTTAGCAGGTACAACCTTTTTAATACCTTCATTTACTAAATCTAAACTTAACATATTAGTTTTCTTTAATACATAACCAAATAAAACCATATTTGCTAAGCCATGATATCCTTCATCATTTGCAATTTTTGTTGCTGGAATACCAAATGCTCTTTTATCATTAACCTCTTTTTGAATTAATGATGAATCATAAATGATAAATCCATCTTTATTAACAGCGTTAATAAATTTTTCTAATGAAGGTAAGTTCATTGGAATTAAAACATCTGGATTACTAACGATTGGTGAACCAACTGGGCTATCTGATAGAATAACTGAACAGTTAGCTGTTCCACCACGCATTTCTGGTCCATATGAAGGAAGCCATGATACTTCCTTATTTCCGATTAATCCACTGTAAGCAATTAATTTTCCTAAGAATAGGACACCTTGTCCACCAAATCCGGCAATAAGAATCTTATTTTCCATTATTTGTTTTCCTCCTTAGTTTTATCTTTGAATACTCCAAGCGGATAATATGTTTGCATATTATCTTCTAACCACTTTAAAGCATCTTTTGGTTCCATACCCCAGTTAGTAGGGCATGTAGATAATACTTCAATTAAAGAGAAACCTTTTTTATTGATTTGGTTTTCAAATGCTTGTTTAATTGCTCTTTTAGCGTTTTTGATATTTTTAACATTGTTTACAGCAACACGTTCAATATATGCTGCACCATCAATTTCTTTTAACATTTCACAAACTTTTACAGGGTAACCTACAACAGTTACATCTCTACCATATGGAGAAGTTTGTGTTACTTGGTTAGGTAATGTTGTTGGAGCCATTTGCCCACCAGTCATACCATAAATAGCATTATTAACGAAAATAATTGTAATATTTTCGCCTCTAGCAGCTGAATGAACTGTTTCAGCAGTACCAATAGCAGCTAAGTCACCATCACCTTGATATGTAAATACTATATTATCAGGTAATGCTCTTTTTAAACCTGTAGCTACGGCTGGAGCTCTACCATGAGCTGCTTGAACCATATCACAGTTAAAATAATTATATGAGAATACTGAACATCCAACTGATGCAACACCAACAGTTTTATCAAGAATTCCTAGTTCTTCTAATGCTTCAGCAACTAATCTATGAATAATACCATGAGTACATCCAGGACAGTAGTGAAGTGGTGCATCTGTTAATCCTTTTGTTTTTTCAAATACAACAGCCATTATTTTGCACCTCCAATTTCCTTAATTTTAGCTAATACTTCTTCAGGAGATGGGATCATACCACCAGTTCTACCTACGAAGTAAACTGGTTTAGAACAGTTGATTGCAAGTTTAACATCTTCAATCATTTGTCCCATATTTAATTCTACAGAAATGAATGCTTTAGCTTTAGCGCTAGCTTTTAGTAACGCATCTTTAGGGAATGGCCATAATGTAATAGGTCTAATTAAACCAGCCTTAATGCCCATCTTTCTAGCTTCAACAATTGCATTTTTAGAAACTCTAGCAGCAATACCGAATGCTACGATTACGATATCAGCATCATCCATCATAAATTCTTCATACATTACTTCATCCTTTTCAACTTCAGCATAGCGTTCATATCTTCTATGATTCCATACTTCTAGTTCTTCTGGAAGTAAGCTTAATGAGTTAATTATATTTCTTCCAGCATGATTTTTAGTACCATTAGTTGCCCATGGTTTTTCAATTACTGGAATTTTAACATCAGTTAATTGAACTGGTTCCATCATTTGTCCCATAGTACCATCAGCTAAAATCATAGCAGTCATTCTATATTTTTCTGCTAAATGGAAACCTTTGAATGTTAAATCATACATTTCTTGTACTGTAGCAGGAGCAAGTACGATTAAATGATAATCACCATGTCCTCCACCTTTACAAGCTTGAAAATAATCTGATTGAGATGGTTGAATACCACCTAGACCAGGGCCTCCTCTTTGTACGTTAACAACAAGTGCAGGTAGTTCACAACCAGCTAAGTAAGAAATACCTTCTTGTTTTAAACTGATACCTGGGCTTGAAGATGATGTCATAACTTTAACACCAGCACTAGCAGCACCAATTACCATGTTAATTGCTGCAACTTCACTTTCAGCTTGAAGGAATGTTCCTCCAATTTTTGGCATACGCTTTGCCATATATGCTGCAACTTCTGTTTGAGGAGTTATTGGATAACCAAAATAGTGTCTACAACCAGCAGTAATAGCAGCTTCAGCCATTGCCTCGTTACCTTTCATTAATACCTTTTCTGCCATGTTTTCACCTACTTTTCTACCTTAATAACTGTATCAGGACACATTGTTGCACAAAATGCACAGCCAATACATTTATCTTGATCCATCATTTTTACTGGGTTATAACCCTTTTCATTAATTACATCTGATAAAGCTAAGATTCCTTTAGGACAAGCTGTAATACATAAGCCGCATCCCTTACATCTAGCTTCATTAATAGTTAATTTAGCCATAAATAATGTCCTTTCTTTTATAATAATACAATAATTATTATATACCTTTTTATACCCATAAACCATAGTTAATTAAATTTAGTGGTAAAATATTTTCTATTTTTCCTTCTAAACTCTTAACTAAATCACTTCTAACTGAGGTATATTTAACTTTTAACCCTGTTATTTTTTCAACCTTCTTAGCATAATCTAAGGAATCCAATATAACACTAGGAGTAGTTTCATTACCTAAATTAGAATTATTAATTATTGCTGTAAATTTAATTCCAGCAACTGCCTCTATTTCATCCATTATTTCTTTAGTCTCTTCTGGAGTTCTAGTTTCATACCTATATTTGTTTATGATTAAAAACATATCATAATTATTTTCTTTTAGAATTTCATCTCTAAAACGACCTAGTGCATAAGCACCTCTATCGTCTCCACCAACATCAACAACAGCAAATTTATCTTTTTCTCTAATCATTCTATAACATTCTGGATTCATTGCAGGGCAATCAACATTTGTATTTGCATAATCACTTGCGATTAATGGAATATTATTAGCTTCAAGAATATCTTTACCATCAAGTGTTCTAAAATATGGATTAACGATATCTAAATCATAAACCATAACATTACTTTTAATCATTAAAGCAAAGTTTAAGGCAATATTTGTTTTACCAGTTCCATAATGACCTAAAAACAAATTAACACGTTTCATTATTTTACTTCAACTGTCCAGCCAAATTCATCCTTAACTTTTCCAGTTTGAATACCAGTAATCTTATCATAAAGCATTTGTGATACTGGGCCAATCTTTCCGTTATTGATTTCGTATTTCTTACCATTAACTTCAATTAAACCAATTGGTGAAATAACAGCAGCTGTACCGCAACCCCAAGCTTCTTCTAGAGTTCCATTTTCTACAGCCTTAGTTAATTCTTCAAGTGATAATAATCTTTCAGTTGCTTTAATTCCTTCTTTTTTAAGAATTTCTAAACAGCTTTTTCTTGTAATACCAGGTAAGATTGAGCCAAGTAATGCTGGAGTGATAACTTCTCCATTAATCTTAAACATTACGTTCATAGCTCCAACTTCTTCAATGTATTTTCTTTCTACACCATCAAGCCATAGAACTTGTGAATAACCTTTTTCTTCAGCCTTTTTACCAGCTCTAGAACTTGCTGCATAGTTTCCACCACACTTAGCGAAACCAGTACCTCCACGTACTGCTCTTACATCTTCAGTTTCAATTAAAATTTTAACTGGATTTAATCCTTCTTTATAGTAGCTTCCAACTGGTGAAAGAATAATTACAAATGTTGAATGATGAACTGTATGAACACCTAGTGTTTCATCATTACCAAATAGGAATGGTCTAATATAAAGACTTGTTCCTTTTGCTGTCGGAATCCAATCTTTATCAATTTCTACAAGCTTTTTAATAGCTTCAACGAAATCTTCTTCAGGAATTTCAGGTAAGCAAAGTCTATCAGCACTATTATTCATTCTCTTAGCATTTTCATAAGGTCTAAATAATTGAATTCTTCCATCTTCTGTTAGATATGCTTTCATACCTTCAAAAATTTCTTCTCCATAATGAAGAACAGTTGATGCTGGTGATAAGCTTAAGTTTCCATAAGGAACTATTCTAGCATTATGCCAACCATTTTCATAATCGTGATCCATAATAAACATGTGATCAGTAAAGAATTTACCAAATCCTAGTGAATTACTATCGGGTTTAGCTTTTGGATTTTCATTTTTAATGATTTTAATTTCCATAATTTCCACCTCTTAAATTAATTTATTTTTTATTTTTTCTTCAGCCTCTTCACGCATTTTGTATTTTAAGATTTTTCCAGCTGCGTTCATAGGGAAGGAAGTAACTAAATCAATATATCTTGGTACTTTATGACGAGCTATATTTTTAATCATATAATCTCTTAGCTCATCAGTAGTCATAGTTTCTCCATCTTTTACGATGACATAAGCATAAACTTCTTCACCATATTTTTCATCAGGTACACCAACAACTTGTACATCAGATACCTTTGGATAAGTATAAATAAAGTCTTCAAGTTCTTTTGGATATATGTTTTCTCCACCACGAATAATCATATCTTTAAGTCTACCTGTAATTTTATAATTCCCATCAGGTCGTCTTAAAGCTAAATCACCTGTATGAAGCCATCCATCTTTATCAATTGCTTGAGCAGTTTCTTTAGGCATTTTATAATAGCCTTTCATAATATTATAACCCCTAGCAACGAATTCTCCAACAGTATTATCAGGTAAATCCTTATTAGTTTCAGGATCTACTATTTTACATTCAATATTTGGAAGTGGTCCACCAACAGTTTCAACTCTAACATCAATTGGGTCTTCTGTAGTACTCATAGTACAACCAGGGCTTGCCTCAGTTTGACCATAAACTATTGTGATTTCCTTCATATTCATCTTTTCTACGACTTCTCTCATTACAGCAACAGGGCAAGGAGAACCTGCCATAATACCTGTACGCATATAACTGAAATCTACTTTAGGGAAGTATTCATGACTAAGCATTGCGATAAACATTGTTGGTACACCATGGAAGCATGTAATCTTTTCTTGATTAATGCACTCTAAGGCAGGACGTGGTGAATAATAAGGTAGTGGATAGATCGATACACCATGAGTCATAGATGCAGTCATAGCAAGAACCATTCCAAAGCAGTGGAACATAGGTACTTGAATCATCATTCTATCTGCAGTTGATAGATCCATTCTATCTCCAATACATTTACCATTATTAACAACGTTATAATGTGTTAACATAACTCCCTTAGGGAATCCTGTAGTACCTGATGTATATTGCATATTACATACATCATGAATATCTACTTCTTTAGCTCTTCTTAACACTTCACTTAAAGGTATGTTTTTCCCTAAATCTAGCGCTTCTTTAAATGTCATAGAACCTGGATTTTTAAACCCAACTGTTATAACATGACGTAAGAAAGGAAGTGCTTTTGCATGCATCTTTTCACCTAATTTTAAGCTTGCAAGTTCAGGACATAATTCATTAATAATTTCAGCATAATTAGTCTTTTGATAGCTTTCAGTTAATACTAAAATTTTAGTATCAGATTGACGTAATAAGTATTCAATTTCATGAATCTTATATGCTGTATTAACTGTAACTAATATAGCACCAATTTTTGTTGTTGCCCAAAAAGCAATGTACCATTCTGGAACATTACTTGCCCAAACGGCAACCTTATCACCATGCTTAACACCTAAAGCAATTAAAGATTTTGCAAAATTATTTACATCATCTCTAAATTCTTTATATGTTCTAGTATAGTCAAGTGTTGAATATTTAATAGCAATTTGATCAGGGAAATTTTCAACCATTGTATCTAAGACATCAGAAAACGTCTTTTCGATTAATGCTTCTTTTTTCCAAACAAATTTACCAGTATTAGATTTATTACTGAATAAATTTGATTTCCAACTTGGTTTATCTTTCAAAAAAGACATATAGTTAACAAATTGAGGGAATACAATATCAGCACCTAAAACTGAATCAATCCATTGAGGACGCATTTCAAGTGATAAATATCCTTCATAGTTAATACTTCTTAGTGCAGCAAATACATCTTTAATTGGAAGATCTCCTTCACCTAAAAGCACATAATTAACTTTACCATCAACTATTTTTGAATCTTTAACATGAACATGCTTTACATAAGCACCAAAGTTTTTAATAGTGTCATTTACACTTTCATGAGCAAATTGGTAAGTATGGTGAAAATCCCATACTGCAGCCAAATTATCATCAGCAAAACTATCAAGCATTTTCTTAATTCTTAAAGTATCAGCAAAAACACCCATAGTTTCAAGAAGTAATGTAATGCCGTTTTTTGTTGCAAAATCTAATGTTTCATTAATAATAGATTTAACTAATTCATCTTCTTCTTCATTAGATAATTCAGTAACATGCATTGCATGAATTCTAATATATTCACATCTTAAATTCTTAGCTAAAATAATTAGTTCTTTAATTTCAGCAATTGTTTCATTTTTCTTTAGTGGATCTGCAAGGTTTCCTGTAGAATCAATACAAGAAATAGAAACATTGTTTTCGTTTAAATATCTTAATGTTCTTAAGACATTTTCATCACTAAACGGAGCATGTTCTTGGAAGCTTTTTGCATTATGAATTTCAATGCCTTCAATTCCAAGAGATTTGGCAATGGAAACTAATTCATTTAAATTAGAATTCCAACCATTTGTAGAGAAAGATAATTTCATTAATTATTCTCCTCATCATAAACTATCTTATTAACGGCTTGAATGTATGCTCTAATACTTGCTCCATTAATATCAGTTGATACACCACTACCAGAATATAGTTTACCATTATATCTTAATTTAACTAGTGCTTCACCCATAGCTTCAGCACCTTCAGTAGCAGCTTTAATTTTAAAATCATCAAGTTCAAAGCTTCTACCAATAATTTGTTCGATTGCTTTAAATGAAGCATCAATTGGTCCATCACCATAAGCAATACCAAATAATTCTTCTTTTCCTTTATATAAAGTAATAGTTGAAGTAGATTTAATCTTATTTCCACTATTAATTACAAAGCTATCTAACTTATATGTTTGAGGAACTTGCATAGCTACATTAGCAATAATTACATCAAGTTCTTTTAATTTAATTTGTGCTTTTTTATTAACAGTATTTAAGAATGTTTCATAAACTGCATTTTGATCAGTTACACTTAAATCATAACCAAGTGTTTTAATAATTTCATTTAATTCTTCTTCTTTAACATTCTTATCTAATAGTTTAACATCAGATACTGTTTCATTTTTTGTAATAGATTCTTTATTAACATCATGTCCACTAAGAATTGAATCAATTGAATCAATAACCTTAGTAGCATCAACATTCATTTCAAACTTATATTTATTACCTAAATTTTTAATAATAGTACAAATATTTCCTAGTTTAGGAAGTTCTTTTCCAAATATTGTAGTTTTTACAAAATCAACATCATTAATAGATGAAATTACTGAGGCACTACCAAGTGATAATTGGTTAGAGCATCCAATACCTAATTTATTAGTTTTTGTGTTTGCTTTAATGTTTTTGATAAATGCACTAAATTCGTTAGGTAAGGCAATTCCAGCACTATCCATTACTGATACATAATCAGCATCGATTGCTGCATTAATTGCATCATATAAATATTTTTCTTCAGCACGAGTAGCATCTAAGAAGATTGCTTCTACTTTTACATTTAAACCTTTTGCATAGCTAATTAATTCTTTAATTGTTTCTAGCATCTTTTCAGGCTTCTTATGATATAAATATTCCATTTGCATTACTGTAGATGGAAATTCAATAGCAATAATTGAATCTTTACTATTTTTAACTACATCATATGCTAAATCAATAGATTCTTTAGTAGCTACTGCACTACAGCTAATCTTAGAATTTTTAATAAATGTTGAAATAGTTCTAAATAAGATGGAGTCAGTTTTAGGATCTTCTACTGGTCCTACACCAATAATATCTACTTTGAGGTCGTCTAAATGTCTAGCTATTTCCAGCTTTTCCTTGAAACTCATTTCTAACTCTTTAGTTGTCAAGTTCTTTCTTAAAGTTTCATCGCAAATAATTACTTTCATTTTGATATTCCTCCTTTTATTATTTTTCTACAAATTAAGTAATTTTTTTATATTTTTACTTAAGATTAATTCGTTTTCTTCATCCGTTAATCCTAAGGAAAATAACCTTTCTAATTCTTCTTTAGCATCCCACATAGGATAATCTGTGCCAAAGAAAAATCTATCTGCACCAAATTTTTTTATTAATTGTACTGCTTTATATTTTTCTAAGAAGTATAGAGAAGATGATGTATCAAAATATACATTATCATATTTTAAATTTTCATATTCTCTATAATTTCCCCAAGTTGAATACCCACCGAAGTGAGCTGCAATACATTTTAAATCTTTAAATTTATTAGCTACTCTAACTAAACGTTCTTGGCTTGAATAGTCATATCTTTTATCACCCATATGGAACAATATAGGTAATTTGCCACTAGCAGCTTTATAAATATTATCTAGTTTTGGATCATCTATATAGAACTTTTGAAAATCTGGATGTAATTTAATTCCTTTAAATCCATTATCTATTGCAAACTTTATTTCACTATCTATTTCATCAATTGTTAAATCAGGATGAAGAGTAATAAAGCCAATAAATTCTTTATGTGCTTTTAATTGTTCTAATATAAATGTATTAATTGAATGGACTTGATGTGGAGTAGTTGCAACTGAATGCACTAGATAACGTGATATTCCAGCCTTTTTTCCAACTTTTAAAAGTCCATCAACGGTTCCATCATAATCCATTGGGATACCATAGAAATCACCAATTGCCTTGCTTGCTTTTAAAGCAATTTTATCTGGATAAATATGAACATGTGCATCAATGATTTCCATAAAGATCACCTACTTATTACTCATTTTTCTTAAATCTGTACGTTTAATCTTACCACTAATTGTCTTTGGTAATTCATCAAAGAATTCAATAATTCTTGGATATTTATATGGTGCTGTATTAGTCTTTACATATTGTTGAATTTCTTTCTTCAAATCTTCTGACTTTTCTTTACCAGGCACTAATACGATATTAGCTTTAACAACTTGACCACGAATTGGATCAGGTGCACCTGTAACAGCACATTCAAGTACATATGGTAATTCCATGATGACACTTTCAATTTCAAATGGCCCAATTCTATATCCACTTGATTTGATAACATCATCAATTCTACCTACATACCAATAATAACCTTGTTCATCATGCCATGCTGTATCACCTGTATGATACATTCCATCATGCCATGCTTCTTTTGTTTTTTCAGGATTGTTATAATATTCTTTAAATAATCCACAAGGAATTCTTTTATCTGTTCTAATAATAATTTCACCAGTTTCACCGTCTTTACATGGATTACCATCTAAATCAACGATATCTACATCATATAGTGGACTTGGCTTACCCATAGAACCTCTAACGATTGTTGCACCAACGAAGTTACCGACTACTGCTGTTGTTTCAGTTTGTCCAAATGCTTCTACTAGATTTACACCTGTAGCTTTAATCCATTGTGAATATACTTCAGGGTTAAGTGCTTCACCAGCAATAGCAGCATATCTAACTGAACTTAAATCATATTTTGATAGATCTTCTTTGATGAAGAATCTATAAATTGTTGGAGGTGCACAGAATGTTGTGATATTGTATTTGGCAAACATTGGTAGGACATGTGAACTATCGAATTTATCAAAGTCATACGTGAATACTCCAGCTTCACATAACCATTGTCCATAAAGTTTGCCCCATAATGACTTACCCCAACCTGTTTCACTCATTGTAAAGTGAAGTCCATCAGGTACTACATTTTGCCAGTATTTAGCTGTAATGAAATGTCCTAGTGGATATTTATGACAGTGTGCTGTAAGTTTTGGATTTCCTGTAGTTCCACTTGTGAAAAACATTACCATTAAGTCATTTCCACATGCTGATGTTTCTTTTCTATCATAAACATCAGAGTATTTTAAGAATTCATTATTATAATCATGCCATCCAGCAGGAATTGGATCATTTATTGTAGTTGCTGCTACTTTAATTAATTTGCAGCCAACTTCTTTCTCTGCTTCATCAATTCTATCTGTTACATCATCATCATCTGTAGCAATAATTGCTTTAACTCCTGCAGCTTTAAATCTATATACATAATCATGAACCATTAAAAGATTTGTTGCTGGAATTGCAATTGCTCCAATTTTATGTAGAGCCATCATAGCATACCAGAAATGATAATGTCTTTTAAGTACAAGCATTACTCTATCACCTTTTTGAATTCCTAGTGATTCAAGATAGTTTGCTGTCATACTTGAATATCTAGAAATATCTCCAAATGTGAATGTTCTTTCATTAAAGTTCTTATCTACATATAACATTGCTCTTTTGTTTGGCTTAGTTTTAGCTAATTCATCAACTATATCAAAAGCAAAGTTAAATTTATCTTCATTTTTAAATGATATACCGTTAATTACTCCTTTTTCATCTAAAGTAGTATCAATCCACTTTTCATAAATAGGATCTTTAAGGTGTGCAGCATCTGTATTTGTTAATGATGAAGTTTGAGTAATACGCTTCATACTTGCTAAACCTGACTTATCAGGATCTACTACAAAGGCATAGAATACTAAATCTTCACCACCAAGTGCTGTTTCATCATGAGGAATTGATGAATCATGATAAATTGAATCTCCTTCATGAAGGATCTCAACATCATCACCAATAACCTTTTTCATTGTACCTTTAACAACGATATTTAATTCTTGTCCTCTATGAGTAACCATTTTCTTTGGTCCCATAAGAGCTTCTTCATTATAAGGAATAGTTACTAAGAAAGGCTCAACTAAACGGTTTTTAAATAGTGGAGCTAAGTGTTCATAAACAACACCATGCTTTCCGTAAATATTCATTCCTTCTTCTTTTCTAGTTAGTGTGTAATCCGCAAGTTTTGGAGTTCTACCATCAATAATTGCTGTAATTTCAATATTGCAGATTCTTGCAAACTTATAGATGAAAGAGAAAGTAATATCACTTCTACCTTCTTCTAAAGCCTGGTAATCTTCTAAGTCCATATCAGTCATTGCAGCAACTTCTTTATCAGTAAGCCCACAATCTTCTCTAACAGACTTAATACGACACGCGATGTCTTCAATTTCTTTTGTCAGTTTGTTAATAATCATTTTTCTTTTCTCCTTTTTTATATATTAGTACTATATATAAAAAAACGTCTCAAAATATCATTTGAGACGAGATAACCCGCGGTACCACTCAATTTATGTATTTATATACATCCCTTTAGGATCCAACAATCCCTTTGCTTTAACGCAGCTATACGGAGCTTCCTAATAGAATATTCGTTCAGAGGCCCTACTCAAAAGCGATGGCTAAATGAATGACTCCTCGCTAATTTACACCAACCATTAGCTCTCTGTAGATTTATCATTCTAGCGTCTTTATCACGGCATTTATTATATATATACTACATTCATAATAGCACTTGAAAAATAATAATTCAATTAGGAAAAAATATGTAAATGTTTTCAATATTCCTTTGAATTATATTTTTTTAAGAATTCTTCTTTAAACTCCATAAATCTATTTTCTTTAATAGCTTCTCTAATTTGCTTCATAAAAGTCTTTAAGAAATATAGATTATGATAAGTTAATAGTCTCATTGATAATATTTCTTCTTCTCTAAATAAATGTCTTATATAGCTTCTAGTAAAAGTCTTACATACTTTACAATCACATTCGCTATCTAAGCCTTTCATATCACGCTCAAAGCGTGCATTTTTTATTAATAATTTTCCATGACTAGTAATAGCTACTCCATGGCGAGCAATACGTGTAGGATTTACGCAGTCAAACATATCTATTCCACGTTCAACACCATTTAATATATCTTCAACTTCACCTACACCCATTAAGTATCTAGGTTTATCTTTTGGCATTTCATCTTTTAAAAAGTCTAATACTTTATGCATTTCTTCTTTAGACTCCCCAACAGATAACCCACCTATTGAAAAACCTTCAAACCCTATTTTTTCTAATTCTTCTAAACAATGTTTTCTTAAATCAAGATAAGGTCCACCCTGAACAATTCCAAATAATATTTGACTATCTGGATTTTTGTGTACAGCCTTACCTCTTTTTGCCCATCTAATAGTTCTATCTACCGATTCTTTCATATATTTATAAGATTCATTAAATGGTGGGCATTCATCAAAACTCATTATTATATCTGCGCCTAGCTTATTTTGAATATCAATTGATATTTCTGGAGACATAAAGAGTTTTGATCCATTTTTATGGTGTCTAAAATAAACACCTTCTTCAGTTATTTTTCTAAGTTCTGATAAACTAAATACTTGAAAACCACCACAGTCAGTTAACAAGGCTCCATCCCAGTGCATCATACCACGTATTCCACCATGTTCTTCAACAATATCAGCGCCAGGACTTAACCATAAATGATATGTATTTCCTAAAATCAGTCCATCAGAAACTTCTTTTATTTCTTCTGGCATTAATGATTTTACAGTGGCTTTTGTTCCAACAGGCATAAAAATGGGTGTCTCGAAACTTCCGTGTTTAGTTTTTAAAATTCCTAATCTAGCATAATTATCATTTTTTTGTAATTCCCATATTCCCATTTTTTCACCTACAAAAATTATTTTATATAATTACTAGAATTAATTTCAATATTTTCTTCTAATACTTCAGCTTTTAATATTTCAACTCTTTGAATTGGAGCACCATCGTTTGCATCATTTTCAATGCTTAAACTTGTGATTTTATCTAAACAATCAAAATCATATAAAACAATTTCTCCATCAGTAGTTTTTGTATTTTTTCTTTCAACTGCAGTATAAGATTCCTTATTTTCTTTTAATTCTTCTAATAAGAATCCAAATCCAGCATAATAGCCATCAGCAGATGTGAATGTATTTTGTACAATAAAGAATTGTGATGATGCTGAATCATATTCATCACTTCTTGCCATAGAAATAACACCTCTTCTATGACTTAAATTATTGTATACATCATTATCTTCGAATTCACCTTTAATCTTACTTTGTTTTGGCTTACTTTCAGATAGAGTAGTTTTTTCATTATCTCCACCTTGAATTAAGTCTGATGTAACAACTCTAGTGATAGTTAGATTATCATAGAAATTGTTTTTAGTTAATTTAACAAAGTTAGCAGTTGATATAGGTGCACATTCATTAAACATTACAAATGACATATATCCAATATATCTAATACCATCATCATCAGAAAATTTATAAGTCATTTTAACAACTGATACTTTTTTGTTTTCTTCTTTGTATTTTGCTAGCATTTGAGCTGGAGTTAACCAATCTCCATCCTTTACCAGTTTTGTTGATTTTTTTTCACCACAAGCCACAAGTGCAATGCTCATAGCAATACATAATATGAAAAATAATATCTTTTTCATCATACATCCTCCTAGTTATTTAATGAACATAGCATCACCAAAGCTAAAGAAACGATATCTTTCTTTAATAGCTTCACTATATGCATGCATTATATTGTCTTTTCCTGCAAGCGCTGAAACAAGCATTACAAGAGTTGATTTTGGCAAATGAAAATTAGTTATTAATGCATTAACACATTTAAATTTATAACCTGGATAAATGAAAATGCTTGTTGATGCACTACATGGTTTAAAGCCATTATCATATGCCGATTCTAATGTTCTTGTTGATGTAGTACCAACACTAACAATTCTTTTTTTAAGTCTTAGCGCTTCATTTAATTTATCTGAAGCCTCTTTACTAATGATGTAAAATTCTTCATGCATTTTATGATCTTTTATATCATCTTCCATAACTGGCCTAAAAGTACCTAAGCCAACATGAAGTGTTACATACACTATTTCTATTCCTTTTGCTTTGATTTGCTCTAAAAGCTCTTTTGTAAAATGAAGACCAGCAGTAGGTGCTGCTGCACTTCCTTCATATTTTGCATAAACTGTTTGATATCTACTCTTATCTTCTAGTTTTTCTTTTATATATGGAGGTAGTGGCATTTCTCCTAATTCATCTAAAATATTCATTAATATTCCATCATAAATTAGTTTAAATACTCTAAGTCCATCTTCTTTTACTTCAATACATTTTGCCTTTAGTTTTTCTGAAAACACAATAACATCATTAACGTTTACTCTTCTTGCAGGTTTACATAAAGATTCCCAAGTATCACTACCTAAATCCTTTAATAATAAAACCTCAATAAAAGCATTTGTTAACATT
This sequence comes from bacterium, assembly GCA_024694145.1. Classification (GTDB taxonomy): domain Bacteria; phylum Bacillota_I; class Bacilli_A; order Acholeplasmatales; family JAEDCM01; genus RGIG10196. The sequence goes on from JAILKD010000036.1 coordinate 36,878, forward strand.
TTTGTTCCATGTAATCTTGCAGGAATAACTTTTGTATCATTAAGAACTAAACAATCATTGCTGTCTAAATAATTAATTATGTTTTTAAAACTTTCATGAATTATTTCACCAGTATTCTTATCCAGTATTAATAATCTTGAATCACTTCTATTTTTTATAGGAGTTTGAGCTATTAAGGAAGGATCTAATTCAAAATCAAAATCTTCTGTTCTCATAATAACCCTCCATAGCTTTTATTAAGAAGCTTATACGCCTTTTCTGTTGCTATTCTACCTCTAGGTGTTCTTTGAATATAACCTTCTTGAAGTAAATATGGCTCATATACATCTTCAATAGTACTTGATTCTTCACCAATTGTTTGGCTTAATGCATCAATACCAACAGGACCTCCCTTAAAGTTTTCAACAATACCTTTTAAGTATTTAATATCTCTAAAATCTAGTCCATCAGGATTAATATCAAGTTTATCAAGTGCATTCTTAGTTATTTCTAAAGTGATTTTACCATCACCTAAAACTGATGCAAAATCTCTAATTCTTCTAAACAACCTATTAGCAATTCTAGGTGTTCCTCTAGAACGTCTTGCAAGTTCATAGCAAGCTTCTTCATCACAGTAACAATCATATATCTTTGCTGTTCTTATGATGATATTTTTTAATTCTTCAACAGTGTAATATTCTAAACGCTCTACTACACCGAATCTATCTCTTAAAGGACTAGACAAATCACCATAACGAGTTGTTGCTCCAATTAATGTGAACGGAACTAAATCTACTCTTATAGTTCTACTTGTTGTATCTTTTCCAACAACTATATCTAATGAATAATCTTCCATTGCTGAATATAACATTTCTTCAACATATCTTGGAAGGCGGTGTATTTCATCAATAAATAAAACCTCACCGGGTTTAAGTTGTGTTAAGAGTCCTGCTAAATCACCAGTCTTTTCTATGGCTGGTCCTGATGTAACAGTAATATCTACACCCATCTCATTAGCAATGATTTGAGCAAGAGTTGTTTTACCAAGGCCTGGAGGTCCATATAAAAGTGTATGATCTATTGGTTCATCTCTTTTTTTAGCAGCTTTAATGTATATATCAACCATCTCTTTAACCTTAGTTTGTCCAATATAATCTTTTAAAAACTGAGGTCTAAGTGTTTGATCATCATCATTCCTTTTATCAGGTGAAACTATTCTATCCATAGTATCACATCCTTGTTAGAAGCTTAAGTGCTTCTTTAATTAAAGATTCAATTGGTAAATCCATATCAAGTTTCTTTTCGACTTTTTCGATATCTTTTTTACCATATCCAAGTGATGATAATGCTTCTGCAAGTTCTGATTTACTAGAAGTATTACTAACATCAAAATTAATTTTTCCTTTTAAATCAAGTACAATTTGTTGACTTGCTTTTGCCCCAATTCCAGGGAACTTAGTTAAGTATGTAGCATTACCTAAATCAATAGCATCAACTATACCCTTAACATCACCAGTAGCAAGTATTGATAAAGCACTCTTTGGGCCAATGCCATTAACACTTATTAATTTTAAAAACAATTCTTTTTCTTCATAAGTTTTGAAGCCATATAAATCAATAGCATCATCACTTACTTTTTGATATAAGTAAATAGTTACCTCATCGTATAATTTAAATACATATGGGTTAGGCATCTTAATTAAATAGCCGATATTATTATTTTCAAGTTCGATATATGATGGATTAATTTTTGTAATTAAGCCTTTAATATAAGCATACATAATAGATACCTCCTTTTTTTACTAATACCTATATGATTATATCATATAATTTATTTTTTTCCTATATTTTTTTTAATTTGAAATCTATTTTTCATTATTTTTTCAAAATGTTAAAAAAAGGCTAGTTTACGCAATTATCTAGACTTTTATATTAAACAATTTAAAAAATATGATAGAATAATTGTTTAATTATAGTTCAAAAGAAAAAACAATTTTAACATAAAATGTTAAAACATAATAGTAATTTATGCATAAAAATTGTATAATAGATATGATTGGAGGTGTATTAATATGGCTGGTATAAATGACTATATTTCAAAAAACGCAAATGAACTAGTTGAAGAATTTTTAACTATCCTAAATGAATTAATTCAAGACCATAACACCTCTACTTCTAAGACAAGAGATAACCTTTTAAACTGTATAGAAAGCAACAAAAAGAATAACCTTAATTCTAAAAAAAGATGTGATGAAACATTACTTGATTTAGATAATCAAGAAAAAGAATTAAGCCCAAAATATGCAGTTGAAAATGATAAAATTCAAGAAAAGAATGAAGCGAGAATTGAAGCTAATAATAACTCAATTGCTGAATATAAGAAAATTTATAAAGATGGAATTAATGAGATAAATAAAAAATATGATTTAGTTGTTAATGAAGAAAATGATAGATTAGAAAACCTTCAACATTTAAACAGAAAAGAGTTACAACACTATCTACAACAAATAGATGCTGAAGAAATAACTCAAAGAAAAGAATTAGAATCAACTATTGAAGAATTGACTAAAAAGATTAGAAAAACACAAGAATCATTAATTATAAATATAGAAGATTTAAGACACGATTATTTAATAAAATCATCTGGATTTAACGATGATATGCGTAAGACTAGAAATGAATTTATTGATAAAGAAAAAGAACTTAGAGCAATATCTAGGGAAGAGACTTCTACTCACCATAAGCAAATTGAAGAATTAACAAAAGAAATTTCTAATAAACAAAAAAATATATTAAATACATTTAGTACTAATTTTATGGATTTATCAAATTTAGATGATAAAATCTTACTTGAAAATGCTAACGATCAAATTAAATTACTTACTTTACAAGCTAAAAACAAAGAGAAAAAAAGAATTCTTGAAATTCAAAAGGATAACGATTTATTATTAGAAAAGGAAAAAGATAATACAAAAATCAGAAATCTAAAGATTATTAAGCAAGATATTGATAACCAAAATACAACAAGAATTAATAGAGAAAATGTATACTCTTTGATGCGTATTTCTGAATTTGAAAAAGATTCACTTTTAAGTGATGCTATTAAGGAAAACAAAATTAGTGGTATTTCACTTGATTCAAATGCTAAAATCAATAGATTACACGAAAAACTAAATGATAAGAAAAATGACTTAGATTTTTTCTTAAAACGTTTTGATTTGCTTAGAAACTCTAAAAAAAGAACTATTGAATTATATTCACATTTATACGATGTTACTACAACACTAGTATTAGATTTAAATCAATTGGAACGTGAATATGTTTTAGAACAACAAAAAGCTATTTTAGATAAGAAAATAGAAGATATTAATTATTTAAATAAGGTTAGCGAATATGAATGTAATAAAGAATTAGCTATTAATAATTTAAAGTTAGAATTAGAAACTATAGAGTTTGAAATACAAAAAATTAATACTTCATTTGATCATGCTGTATTTAAAACAAGATCATCATATAACACTGAAAAAACTCGTATTGAGCACATTTATCAGATGTTTGATTCTAAATATAATACTGAATTAAAAGCTCTAGAAACAGATATTACATTTATTTATGCCATAATTGAAAAACTAAAAGAAGAAATAATAAGAACAACTTCTACTGCTATTGATGAGCAAAAGAAGGAAAAAGAATCAACAGATAAAATAACTGCATTCTATAAAATGATGACTTCTGAATTTAATTTCATGAAGGAACAAGTAGATAATTATTATAGTAATAAAGATTTAAGATTCACTCCAGATGTAGATGAAATAATTAATGACTACATAAAAGCTTCAATTGATAAAAAAAGAGCTTTTGAAAGTGAATTCAAAGAATTAACAAACAAAACACAACTAATTGAAACTGAAATAAAAGAAATTGAAAATGATATATTTATGCTTGAAGCAAATAGAAAATCATTTATTGAAAAATCAAAGAGAGCATATGATGATAAATATGAACTTAGAGAATTTGATGAACAAATTGAAGAAAAAGCATTTAGACTTCATATACTTCGTTTACGTTTAAAATCTCAAGCAAAAGAAATGTCAAATCTTGAAAGTGAAATGCTTAGAATTGATGAAGGTAAAGATGTATTTGCTAAAAAAGAAAACAAGAGACTATATGAACTTGATTTTGATAATACTTACTTTAATAAGTATGAAGACTTACAAGAGACTATTTCAACAATGTTTAATCAGCTATTAACACTTGCTGAATCTTCACTTGAAAAAAATGATTTAAAATCTCTTTATTCATTTAGCTCAAGTGCCATTAAACATCTTAACAAAGCCACTTCTTCTATTAAATCATTCCATTTTGATACTATTAATGAATATAAAAATGAATTCAAGAAAATCGCAAAGGTTTGTGCAAACAACATTGAAAAGGAAAAGAAAACATTTGAGATTAATCTTGATATGATTAATAGAGAACGTGATATTGCTATTGATGATGAACAATCAAAAATAGTAATTGCAAAGAAAAGCTCTAGGGACTTAGAAGTAAAATATAATGTTGATATAATTAACATTAAGCAAAAATCAGATGAAAGACTATCAACAATAGATAATGAGCTTAATGATTATAATATCAGATACGGCTTAAATGTTGCTGCACTAGAATCTAATGCAAGTTCTATGAAAAGCTATTATGATGATGCTATAGCTAAAGAGACAAAAGATAGAGTAGCAACTCTTGCTAATCTTTATAAAGAGCGTAAAATTAATAAGCTTTTATATGAAGATAACTTAGGTAAACTAAGATCTAATTATAATATTGAAAAAGAAAAGAATATTATTCAAGCTAAGACTAGAATAAATAACGTATTAAGGCAATATATGCAAAAATGTATGGAATTTGATATACAGTTAAAGAGTCTTGATGATGCACTTAGAAAATCAAGTGCTGAATGTAATAGTGCAATAATTGATTCAGATGTTCAATTAAATGACTTTATCAAGAAACTTGAAAATAATAAAAACTACGATATCAAAAAGGTTAAAGCAGAAACAAATAAGAAGCTTAAACATGATATTAAGCGTTATAAAATTGAAATTGAAAATAAAAATGAGGCTAATATTTAGCCTCTTTTTTAATCAATGAATTCGAATTCATATTCAAATATTTTAACAATATCTCCGTTTTGTACACCTAATTTTCTAAGTTCTTCATCTATTCCCATAACCTTAAGTTGTCTAGCAAATCTACGTGTAGCTTCATAACTAGAGAAATCAGTCATTTCAAATAAACGTTTTAATCCTGCACCTGTAATATTATATACTCCATCAATCTTTTCAATTTTATATTTTTCTTCTTCAGGAGTAAAATTATATTCAGCAACAAAATCTTTATCCTCATACATCTTAAATTCAGGTGTAACATCAAGTAAATCTCTTATCCTATAAAGAAGTGGAGTTAGTCCTTCTTTAGTATATGCTGAAATAGGGAAAATCTCTTTATTAACGTGTTTTTTAAACTCTTCTAGGTTCTTTTTAGCATTTGGTAAATCCATTTTATTAGCAACTATTATTTCAGGACGTTCTAATAAATCAAACTTATAGCTTTCAAGTTCCTTTCTTATTTTAACATAATCAGTATAAGGATTTCTTCCATCTACGCTTGCCATATCAATAACATGTACTATAACTCTACAACGCTCAATATGTCTTAAGAATTCTAATCCTAAACCTAAACCTTGGCTTGCTCCTTCAATTAAGCCTGGAAGATCTGCAACAACAAAGCTACGACCATCAGGTACTCCTACAACACCTAAATTAGGGTTTAGAGTTGTAAAGTGATAAGCTGCAATTTTTGGTCTAGAATTACTTATAGCGCTAATTAGTGTAGATTTACCAACAGATGGATAACCTACCAACCCACAATCAGCTAATACTTTTAATTCTATTCTAATATTCTTTTCAATGCCTGCTTCTCCTTTTTCACAGATTGCAGGGCATGGATTTTTATGAGTTGCAAATGCGCAGTTTCCTCTTCCTCCGCGTCCACCTTTAGCAACAACTATTTCTTGTCCATGCATAGTAATATCACCTATTACTTTATTTAAATCATTATCATAAATAGTTGAACCAAGTGGTACTTTTACATAGGTATCAGTAGCATTACGTCCATTCATTCCCTTACTCATACCACGTTCACCTGGGTTACCTTTAATGTGTCTATTATATCTAAAATCTAATAATGTTGATAATCCTTCATCACCAACAAATATAATAGATCCACCATTACCTCCAGAGCCACCCCAAGGTCCACCAAATTCAATATATTTTTCTCTACGATAACTAATTATACCATTTCCACCAGCGCCACTAGTGACTTTTATTTTTACTTCATCTACAAACATATTCTCACCTCCAAAGCGCTAAAAAAATACCCCAAATGGGGCATTTAATTATTGTTCTTCAACAGGATATACAGAAGCTTGCTTCTTATCTTTACCAACACGTTCGAATTTAACGATACCGCTAATCTTAGCAAATAATGTATCATCTCCACCGATTCCTACATTTTTACCTGGTAAAATTTTTGTTCCTCTTTGACGATATATAATAGATCCCGCAGTTGCATATTGTCCATCTGCTAATTTAGCTCCTAATCTTTTTGCATGAGAATCTCTACCGTTCTTAGTAGAACCAACTCCCTTTTTAGAAGCGAATAATTGGATATTCATCTTAATCATAATAGCACCTCCTAATGCTTTAAATATATATTCTTTGGATACTCTTCATATAAACTATTAAATGAAAATTCCATTGTTTCAAACACTTTATCAACAAGTTCTGAATTTGCATCATTTACTAATTTAGAATATCCTTCTTCAAGTTTATAAGTAATTTTAAATCCTAATTTTTCAATTAAGTTTAGTGAATATATAATAATTGTTGTTGCTGATGCACAAACTATATCTTTTCCTTTAGTAGAATAATTTGCATGGCCTTTAACAATCACTTCACTAATTTTTTTATCAAACTTTTTGATTTCTATACTAATCATAAATTATTAATAACAAATCTTTTCAATAACTAGTTTAGTATATGATTGTCTATGTCCTTGCTTTTTATGTTCATTCTTTTTTCTACGGAAATGATAAACAACAATTTTCTTACCTCTTCCGTGTTTGATAACTTTAGCAACAACCTTAGCACCATTAACATATGGAGCACCAACTTTAGTTTCTTCTCCACCAATCATAAGTACTTTGTCGAATTCGTAAGTAGCACCTTCTTCAACATCTAGCTTTTCAACATAGATTTCTTGGTTAACACTTACTGATTCTTGTTTTCCACCAGTTTCAATTATTGCATACATATATGCACACCTCCTTCAAAATTTTTAAGACACGCCATTAAGGTAGCATTTGCATTTATAACCTCTTTTGTGCGGTTGCATACTGCAACAAATGTATTTTAGCAAATAATTTATAAATAGTCAAGTATTTTTAAATAATATATTTAATAAACAACAAAAGAGGCCTTTTAGCCTCTCTTATTAGTTTCTGTTAATTTCTTTATTGTATTAGATAATTTCTTAGTTAAATCAGTGTATTTCATTTGATATAACCAGTTTTTACCAATTTCTGATGGAACATTCATTCTAGCATCTGTTAGGCCTAAATAATCTTGAATAGGAACAATTACGTATTTACATTTTTGTTTCATACAAGCATCTATTAGTTTTAAATTGATATCTTTACTATTACTCTTAAGTCCACATGTCTTATTTACTCTTTTTAATGTAACTTCATCAAGATTTTTATACCAAGATACCAGATTTTCATTATCATGTGTACCTGTATATAAAACATTATTATATTCATAACCTGCCTTAAATTCTTCTTTAGGTCCAAATTCAAATTGCATTACATTCATTCCTGAATAGCCAGTTTCAGCCAACAATTCATGAACTGAATCATCCAAGAAACCTAGATTTTCAGCGATTATCTCACATTTAACATGTTTATTAATTTCATTGAATAAATCAATACCAGGTCCTTTAACCCATTTACCATCTTTAGGATGCTTTCCAAAAGGAATTTTAAAATATCCAGCAAATGCTCTAAAGTGATCTATACGTATAATATCATAAGTTTTAGAAACTTCTTTTATACGTTCTACCCACCAAGCATAATTAGTTTTCTTTAAGTAGTCCCATTTATATAAAGGGTTACCCCAAAGTTGTCCATAACTTGAAAAATAATCAGGTGGACACCCAGCAACATTTATTGGTTTTAAATCTTTATCTAGTTCAAATATTTCAGGATTTTTCCAGCAATCTACAGAGTCATATGCAACATAAATAGGAATATCACCAATTATTTTAACACCTAATTTGTTCGCATATTTCTTTAAGTTACTCCACTGGTAATAAAATAAGTATTGTATAAATCTTATTTCATCAACCTTTGAATAGTTATTATTTACAAAGTTGTTTATTTCTGATTTTTTGTACTTTTTAAACTCTTTCCATTCATACCAAGGTTTATAATCAAAACGTTCCTTTAAAAGCGTAAAAACGGCATAATCTGTAAGCCAGCTTCTATTATCGTTTTTAAATTTTTCATACTGTCTTTTTACTTTATACATATTCTTATAACATGTCTTTAAAATTTTCATTTTATTTTTAAATAACATGTAATAATCTATTCCACTGCCAAGTAAAGTTTTATCATATGAATCAAGTAGTCCATCTTTTACTAATAAATCTAAGCTAATAAAATATGGATTAAAAGCAAATGTACATGGAGATTGGTATGGTGAGTCTCCATAACTTGTTGGATTAAGTGGTAAAACTTGCCATAAGTGTTGCTTTGACTTTGATAAGAAATTAACAAACTCATAAGCTTCAGCTCCAAGTGTACCAATTGAACTATTACTTAAACTTGAAATATGTAATAGTATTCCGGCATATTTCTTCATTATAAACACCTCTTCAAAATTCTTGCTGTATGCGGATATATACCAAAATGTGTATTTTGTTCACCACTCATTAAATCAATTGCATCAATATCATAATATGCAATTTCATTAGAGTTATTAACTAATACGTAAATAGAGTCTCCTCTTCTAAATGCAAGTTGACCTGCATCTGCATATATTTCTTTATATTTTCCATTAGAAAATTCCTTATTTTCTTTTCTAATTTTTCCAAGTTTTACATAGAAATTATGTAAGTCTTGATTAATATTATTCCATGGGAATGGTTTTCTACAATATGGATCTTTATAACCTTCCATACCAGCCTCATCACCATAATAAATACATGGTACACCAGGCAAAGTATATTGAAGGACAGCTGCCATTTTTAATCTCTTAACTGCATCATTATATAATGATTTTTCCATTCTAAAATTAGCTATTTCTACCCTATCCATATTATGGAAGTTAATATTACCACATACACTTAAAATACGTTCTGTATCGTGTGTACCTAGTATATTCATTAGTGAATCCAATACTTCCTTTGGATAATTATTAATTATACTTCTAAGTGTATTACGTAAATTATATACACTACCAAAGCATACATATTCTATTATTGCACGTCTAAACGGATAATTCATTACACTATCAAGTTCTTTACCATCAAAATAATGTTTTCTATATCCATAAGCCTCTTTATTTGATGCATCTTCCCAAACTTCACCAATCAAAATAGCCTTTGGATTAGCCTTTTTTACGGCCTTACTAATGCGTTCAACAAACTCATTATTAAGTTCATCAACAACATCTAGTCTATATCCTGATGCGCCTAGTCCTATCCACTTAGGAATAACTTCATCACAAATATAATCAACAAAGCTAGATTTTTGATTAATTGATGGTAGCGTATCAAAGCCCCACCAACTCCAATATTTATTTGGCCATTCTATGAATTTATACCAATTATAATATTTAGAATCTTTTGATTGGTATGCACCAAGTTCATCAAAATGGTTTTCTCTATTAAAATATCTACTATTACTTCCTGTGTGATTGAATACACCATCAATAATAATACCAATACCTCTTTTTTTAGCTTCTAAACACAAATTAGAGAAATCCTCTTCGCTTCCTAGCATAGGATCAAGTACTAAGTAATCTGCAGTATCATATCTATGATTTGAAAATGCAAGTGATATTGGATTTAAATAAATAGCTTTTACACCAAGTTCCTTAATATAATCAAGTTTAGATATAATACCTTTAATATTACCACCAAAATAGTCATTATTTAATATTCTACCATGAACTGGTAAATATGCAGGATGTTCATCAAAACTTTTATGCATCCAACCATTTTCATGACAATAATTATTATCTAAATTACAAAATCTATCTGGCATAATTTGATACATTACGCCACCCTTAAACCATCTTAAATCTTTTTTAAAGCCATTATGGATTGATAATTGGAAGCTATAAGTAATTTCATCAGTAAGTATAGCATCCATATTAATATCACAACATACATAATGTGTTCCATAACAGTCATCAAATTTGAAATAGTACCAGTAAATATCCGCTTCTTCTAGCGAAAATTCAACTTTAAATACATTGTAGAAATCTGTTTTTTCATAAAAAAGAGGAAAAACTTTTTCAATACCTTTTGAATCACTTTTTAACACAATACATAAATTCCAAATATTATATGATTGTTGAAAGCTTATACGCATTATAATAGGTGTATTTATCTTAACTGCACCTTGTGGCGTTTTATTATATTCAAAATATGGATTAAAAAATATATCCCTCATATTTTATTACCTCTTCTTTAAAATTAAAACAGAATATCTTGGTATTTTAACAGTTATTGAATATTTGCTGTTATTTGACATGTATTTTTCGCTTCTTAATATATCAGTGTTTATATAATCATTTCCACCATATTTATATAAGTCGCTATTAAATACTTCAACATAACTTCCTCTAGGAACTCCTATTCTATAATAATCATAATTATTTCCTGAGAAGTTAATTAGAACTACTAATTTCTTTCCCTTTTTATTAGTTCTAATGAATGAATAAACATTTCCTCCTGCATCATCTGCATTTATCCATGTAAATCCTTCCATTGTTTGATCATTATCCCATAATTCAGAATGCTTTAAATAGAATTTATTAAGTGCTTCTACAAAGCGTTGCATTTCTTTATGTCTAGGATATTTATTAACTAAGAACCAATCAAGTTCTTTCTTGTAGTTCCATTCAATGAATTGTCCAAATTCACTACCCATGAAAAGTAACTTTCCACCTGGGTGAGTCATCATATAACCTAGATATGCTCTTTCATTAGCAAACTTCTCATCATAAGATAATGTTCCACCACAATCACGGCCCATCTTATCAATTAGAGAATATTTACCATGAACAACTTCATCATGGCTAATAGGTAAAATATAGTTTTCACTATATGCATAACATAGTGAGAAAGTCATTTTATGATGATGATCATGTCTAAAGAATGGATTAATTGATGCATAAGCTAATGAGTCATTCATCCAGCCCATGTTCCATTTATGTGAGAATCCAAGTCCACCAGCATAAACTGGTTTTGTAACATTAGGGAAAGCAGTTGATTCTTCAGCTACCATCATAATGTTAGGGAAGTCTCTATAAAGAGTTGTATTTAAATCATGGAAGAAATCAATTGCTTCAAGCTTATAATTTCCACCAAATTTATTTGGAATCCATTTCTTTCTATCATAATCTAAATAAAGCATTGCTGCTACTGCATCACAACGTATACCATCAATATGATAAATATCTAAAAGCATATGTGCACTTGAAATCAAGAATGATTTAACTTCTGGTTTTGCATAATTAAATATACGTGTACCCCAACCAGCAAATTCCATTCTTGTTGGTTCTGGATCCTCATATACTTTATCTCCATCAAATTCATATAATCCAAATGCATCCTTAGGGAAATGCGCAGGAACCCAGTCAAGAATAATTCCTATTCCTTCTTCATGAGCTTTATTTACTAAATACATAAAGTCATCTGGTGTACCATAACGAGATGTTACACTAAAATAACCTGTAACTTGGTAACCCCATGATCCATCAAATGGATATTCATTTACTGGCATTATTTCTATATGAGTATATCCCATCTTTTTAGCATATGGAATTAATTTATCAGCAGTCATTCTATATGAATAAAATGTTCCATCTTTATTTTGTTTCCAACTTCCAAGATGAACTTCATAAATATTTAATGGTTTATTGAATATAGAATTATTACGTCTATGTTCCATCCAAGCATCATCAGACCAAACAAATTCAAAATCATAAACCTTTGAGCAAGTTTCTTCACCTGTCTCATTATGGAAAGCATATGGATCTTGTTTAAAAATATTTTTGTTTTTATTAACAATTCTATATTTATATCTATCAAAGCGTTTAACGTTATTAACAACAACTTCATAGATACCTTCTCCAGTGATTCTTTTCATTTCAATTCCATTTTCCCAATCGCAAAAATCTCCAACAACAAATACTTTATTTGCATGTGGAGCGTATACTCTAAATGTAGCTTCTCCTTTATTCCTATCAAAATGACATCCCATAAACTTATAAGCTATTTCAGAAAATTTGTTATGAAAATTATTACAAAAATAATACATTAAGAATCACCTCTATTTATTATTTTACCATACTATTAAATTAATTTGAATTAATTTATGAAAAATCTTTTTACTTCTTTAACAAAAAATTTATCTCCTAGTATTAGTGTAACACTATTTATATCAACACTTTTTATAATATCCTTTATTTCTTCATTATCCTTAATTAAATAATTTGGCTTAAATAAAGGATTATTTGATATTACATTAATAGTTCTACTAGTTATTTTTTTAATGTTAGATAAAACATATTCAAAGTCTATTAAATCATTTGTTAAATGAATTATTACTCTTGGATTTTTATTTACTCTCTCTAATATATAATTAGGTTTTAAATCATTAATTATTTTCTTTAATTTTTTTAGTTTAATTTCAGGAAAAACATCATCTATTAGTTTTAGAGCAAGTGCATAAGAATATGCGTTAAATGAGCCATAATTTAATGGGTCATAATCAATATTTAAGTAACTAAAGCTACATAATTCACTCTTATATAAGACTAAATCTTTTTCATTTAAACTGCTATAAGAATATGCTTCATTTTCTATAAAGCTATTAACCAAGTTGTAATCAAATTTAAAATCAGTTAAAAAGCTAAATATATTTTCTATTACAATAACATTTGCTTTTTGCTCTCTAAAGAAATTAAGTCCAATTAAAAATAGAGCTTCAAAGTAGCCTATTTCTAAATCGTTTTCTTCAGATATTGTTTTAATACAATTAGCATGAAAATCAAATGATTCACTATCTATTATTCTATTTTTAAAGCTAATTGCATTATCTAAATCATTACTAAAAATAATAGTCCCTGTATGAAATTTCTTAAAATTTAGTGCCTCTTTTAATGTAGTAATAGTGGTAATCCTACATGAATTACCACTAACACTAATTTTTATAAAGTTAGATAAATCTATTTCTAATATTTCAAGAAACTTATTAATATTACCACTAAAGTTTTTTTTAAGTGAATCTATATAACTATTCATCTAAAGATTTTAATCTTTCTTTTAATGCATTATATTGATTTGTATATGCTTCTAGTTTTTCTCTTTCAGCATTAACTTTAGCTTCTGGGGCTTTATTAGTAAAGTTTGGATTAGCAAGCATATTACTTGCTCTATTAATTTCTGATTCTAAACGCTCTAATTCCTTATTAATTTTAGCTTTTTCTTCTTCTAGGTTAACTAGATCATCTGTTTTAATATAGATAGTAAAATCTAGTTTAGAGAATACTTGATACTTTCCATCTGGAGTATCTAGACTAACATTAACACTTCCACAATTAGTGAAACGTTTAATATAATCAGATAATTCAATAAATGAATTCTTAATATCTTTGTTATTAGCAACAGTAATGAAATTTAATTCCTTACTCATAGGTTTATTATTATCATTTCTAATTGTTCTAATTAAAGTAATTAAATCAAACAATCTATCAATATTAGATAAGTCTGAATTAATTCCATTATCTTTTGGCCAAGAATCAATTGAAATACTTGCACACTTATGAGGAATTTGTTGATATATTTCTTCTGTTACAAATGGCATGAATGGATGTAATAACTTAAGTATTGCATCAAGTACATATAATAATACATGTTTTGTATTAGTGTTATTATTTGCTAAATCAACTTTTGTAATTTCAATATATTTACTTGCGAAATCATCCCATACAAAGTTGTAAATATCTTTTGATACTAAACCAAATTCATATTTATCATAGTTTTTATCAGTTTCTTTAATTAAATTGTTTAACTTAGTTAAAATCCACTTAGATGATTCATTCAAGTTATTTAAATCAACATTTATTTCTTTTATATCTTCTGTATTCATTAGAATATAACGGCTTATATTCCAAATCTTATTGATATAATTCCAACCTGCTTCTACTTTTTCAGTATCAAATCTTAAATCCATTCCTGGAGCTGAGTTACTTGTTAAGAAGAAACGAAGCGAATCACATCCGTATTTATCGATAACATCCATAGGGTCAACACCATTACCTAAAGATTTACTCATCTTTTTACCATTCTTATCTCTAATTAAGCCATGGATTAAGCAATCTTTAAATGGACGTTCTTTCATAAATTCTAGGCCTTGGAATACCATTCTACATACCCAGAAGAATATAATATCATAACCTGTAACTAAGCAGTCAGTTGGATAAAATCTCTTTACTAGTTCATCACTATCTGGCCAACCAAGTGTAGCAAATGGCCATAAAGCTGATGAGAACCAAGTATCAAGTACATCCTCATCTTGTACCCAACCATCTCCAGGGCATTCTACTTGTACTTTTATTTCTTCACCCTTATACCATGCAGGAATTCTATGACCCCACCAAAGTTGACGTGATATACACCAATCATGGCAGTCTTCCATCCAGTGATTTAAAATCTTTTCAAATCTTTGTGGATAGAAATTAACTTTCTTATCTTCATCTTTTTGATTTTCAAGAACATTTTTAGCTAATTCATCCATCTTAACAAACCATTGTTTAGATAAGTATGGTTCAACCATTACCCCTGTTCTTTCAGAGTGTCCAACGCTATGAACGATTGGTTCAATTTTGATTAGTAGACCAGCTTCTTGTAAATCATCAACTAATTGTTCTCTACAATCAAATCTATCCATTCCCATATACTTACCTGCATTTTCGTTCATTGTTCCATCAGGATTCATTACTTTAACTCTAGGTAAGTTATGACGATTACCTACTTCATAGTCATTAGGATCATGTGCTGGAGTAATTTTAACAACACCTGTACCAAAGTTTGGATCTGCATGTTCATCACCAACAATTGGAATTAATTTATTTACTACTGGTAGTATTACATTTTTACCAATTAGTTTATTATATCTTTCATCATTAGGATTAACTGCAACAGCTGTATCACCAAATAGTGTTTCAGGTCTTGTTGTAGCTACTTCCAAGTAATCATTAGTTCCTTCAATATAATACTTTAAATGATAGAAAGCACCTTCGATATCTCTATAAATAACTTCTTCATTAGATAAAGCTGTTTGACTAACTGGGTCCCAGTTAATGATTTTTTCACCTCTATAGATAAAGCCCTTCTTATAGAAATCTAAGAATACTTTTTCTACAGCATGCTTTAAGCCTTCATCTAGTGTGAATCTTTCTTTTGTATAATCTAAGGATAAACCTAATTTAGCCCATTGTTCTCTAATGTTTAGGGCGTATTCATCTTTCCATTCCCATGCCTTCTTTAAGAAACCTTCTCTACCTAATTCATATTTGTTAATGCCTTCTGCTTTTAACTTATTAACAACCTTAACTTCTGTAGCTATAGCTGCATGGTCCATTCCTGGTAGCCATAAAGTATCAAAGCCTTGCATTCTTTTACGTCTAATAATGATATCTTGTAATGTTGTATCCCAAGCATGACCTAAATGCAATTTACCTGTTACATTTGGTGGTGGTATAACTATACTAAAAGCGTCTTTACTCTTATCACCAGAATTAAAGAAACCACCTTTTAGCCAGAAATCATATTTGTTTTCTTCTACTTTCTTGTGATCATATTTAATATCCATAACACTAACCTCCATATTCATCTTTTGTTAGTCTAAATCTTTTACAATCTCTATATTTATTATCATAATTTAGATAATCTTTTTTATGTATTCCTATATACTTGAACCCTAAGTTTAATAATAACTTTTCACTTTTCGTATTTTCTAAAAACACACCTGCATCTATTTCATATGCATTAAAATACTTAAAAGCATAATCTATATAAGCTTTAACTGCTTCACTCATTAAGCCTTTATGCCAGTAAGCCTCACTTAATGAATAACCCAGTTCATATATCTTATCTAGTTTTTCATGAAGCCCTAATGTACCAATTACTTTATTATTTTCTTTATAGACAATTGCTAGGTTATCTACTTTTAAAACATCATTAATAACACTTTTTGTTTCTTCAATGTTTTCATGTGGTTTAAACCCCGCAAATTTGCCTACATTTTCGTTTTTTGCATATTCATAAATATCAGCTGCATCGCTTGTAGTAATAGGCCTTAAAATTAATCTTTCTGTTTCTATAATCATATTAACACCTTCTATGAAAAAAGTGTCCAAATAGGACATATTTAACAAAAAAATACATCTTCTAATATAAAAGGACAAGAAATAAGTAAATAATTATAAATTATTTATTATATCTTCTTTCATACATTAATATAATACCATATTTTTATTAAAAATCAATAATATTATAATATTTATAATATTTATGGTATAATGATTTTTGAGGTGATAAAATGAAAGTTTTATTATACTTTGAAAAAGCAAACGCACTAAAACAAAGTGGTATTGGTAGAGCACTTAGGCATCAAAAGAAGGCACTAGAAAGTATAGGTATTGAGGTTACTCTTGATCCTAAAGATAGTTATGATATAGCTCATATCAATACATTATTTAATAAATCATATAAATTACTTAAAAAATGTAACAAAAAGAATATCCCTGTAGTTGTTCATGGACACTCTACAGTTGAAGATTTTAGAGAATCATTTAGATGTTGGAAATTAGTAAAAGGATCATTTTATAGATGTTTATTTAAAATGTATAGAAATGCTAAATACATTATTACTCCTACTCCTTATTCAAAAAATCTAATCGAAAACTATAAAGGAGTAAACGCAAAAGTATTTGCACTATCTAATGGTATAGATTTAGATGAATATGCTCATAATGAAGAATCTATTAAAAAGTTTAGAGAATATTTTAATTTAAAAGATAGTGATAAAGTAGTTATTGGTGTAGGGTTATTCTTCCACCGTAAAGGAATTGAAGATTTCTTTAGCGTAGCATCAAAAATGCCAGATGTTAAGTTTATTTGGTTTGGTAATCTAGCCAAAATACTTACTCAACCTCGTATTCTAAAAGCAATAAAGCATAGACCAGAAAATGTTATAATGCCAGGATATATCGATGGAGATATTATTAAAGGAGCTTTCCAAAACGCAGATTGCCTATTATTCCCAAGTTTTGAAGAAACTGAAGGAATTGTAGTCTTAGAAGCATTAGCAAGTAAAATCCCTGTAGTAGTTAGAGATATTGGTGTATATAATCCTTGGTTAGTTGATAATGTTAACTGCCTTAAAGCAAATGATGTAGATGGATTTATTGAAAAAATTAATTATTGTTTTAATAATGATACAAAAAGTATAGTAGAAAAAGGCTATGAAGTAGCCAAAGAAAGATCTATAGATAAAATAGGTGTTGAATTAAAATCAATCTATGAAAAAGTAATTGAAGAAACAAAAAAAGTCGATTAAATCGACTTTTTTTAATCATCAATTATGTTTATTGTACCTACATAACCAGAATTCCAATACATACTGCAGTATTCTGATTCTATTGTAGAATTATAGATATTAACAAGAGTTATCTTGCTTCCTTTAAGTATAGCTGATCCTAGTGTAGTAACACTACTTGGAATAGTTATTTCATTTGCATATAAATTTTGAAATGCATCATCATTAATAAGAGTTAAGGTATTCGGTAAAACAATTGTTTTACTATCATAATTAGTAAAAATTGTGTCATAGAATACTTTATTTCCGAGACCTTCTATTTTCCCAAAGTCTATATCCTTGAATTTTGAATTAGAAAAAGCATAACCAGATACATATTCTACATTGTCAGGGATCACAAATTGATTTAATCCTGAATAATCTAAATTAGCAAATGAATATAATCCCAAATTTTTAACTGTTGTAGGAATAGTTGCATTTTTACATGCTCTTATTACTGAACTTTCCGCAATATCAATCAAACAATTATTTGACACACTAAAATTTACATTTAAACCAGTAATAGAAAATCCTGTTAAATATTCCATTTTTTCTTGATATCCGAAAGCAGTTAATGATTGAGGAATGATAATTCTATTAATCTTTGTATTATTAAATGCGTTATTTCCTACTTCTTTTAATCCATCGTTTAATGTTATTTCAGTTAAAGATGTATTATTTGAAAAAGCATTTGATAACAAATATTTTATTGAATTTGGTAATACTACTTTTGTAAAGCCACATCCATCAAAAGCAAAATGTCCAATTGAACTTACTTCACCATATGTGACTGACTTTAATCTTGGACAATTTTGAAATGCTCTCTCAGAAATTGCAGTTAAACTAGATGGTAATACTACTTCTTCAAGATTTATCATACCAGAAAACATTGCTTTATCCATTTCAGTAAAATCTTTTGATAATCTTAATTTAGTGATATTTGATTCAGATAAGCAACATGTAGACATTTCATCTTCAACATTTGATAAAACAATCAAATTATGTACACCATGAATTCCATCATTATAAGTTCTTGTAATCATAGGAGATGTACTTGTACCATTATATCCTCTAATTATATATGTTTGTGCATTTTCATTATAATCAATTACAAAACCATCAGTTATTTTTTCCGCTCCACAAACACTACATACATCATTTACATAAGTATGTGGTTTTAATTCAACATCAGCAAACTCAACTTTTCCACATGCACAAGATCTCTTTTTTGTACCAACTTCTGTGCATGTTGAATCAACTAATAATTCCCAATCACCAAATTCATGAACATGATCTTCTTTAGTAGTAATAGTTGTTCTTTCTGTATTAGTTGTGTTGTTCTTTTTGCCACATCCAAAAGATAATAACCCTAAAACAGCTAAAAAGAATGATAATATAACATTTTTTCTCATATAATCACATCCTTATTAATATTATACAAAAAAAATAAAAGCCTAACAAGTAGGCTTTAATTGTGTTGTATTTTATTATCTTTGTAATAACTCATCAATCCACATTCACTATTATTATTCATTAATGTTTCTAGTGAACTAGATGAGCCAGCATAAATAATTGTTGTCATCTTATTACATCCATAAAATGCACTTCTTCCAATTGTTTTAAGTGTTGCAGGCAAAGATAAATAATTTATAGCACCGCAATTATAAAATGCCTCAGGTCCGATATATTCTACTGGAGCATTTTTAAGTTCTACACTTGATAAACTTACACAATCGAAAAATGCACTTTCACCTATTTCTTTTACCGAACTCAAAGCATCAAAAGATTCTAATGCTCTACACCCAAAGAATGCTTTAATTCCAATTCTTTTAATACTATAATCAGCATTTTCTTCAATTAATACATTTTTTAACGAAACACAATTCATAAATGTATAATCATCAATAACACTTAATGATAATGGTTGTGTTAAATCGGCAATTTCAAGATTAATTGCATCTGCAAATGCATATGCATTAATTTTTGCTACTTCAGGTGGACATACAAATGACTTCTCTTCTTTAAGAGCCGGGTACACCAATAATTTTTTATAATCACTTGTGTATAAAACACCAAGTCTTACTTTGTAAGAAGTATTATCATCTGACACTTGAATAGTCTTTAAGTTTCTACAAAAAACAAATGCATCATCAGCAATTTCTGTTGTTTTACTTGGAATTACTATTTTATTTAATCCAGAATTATAAAATGCTCTTGAAGCTATTTTATTAACATTTGATAACTCTACAGTTTGTAATGCAGCACATAACTCAAATGCTGATTCAGGAATTTCTTCAACTGAAGTATTATTTAATGTAAGTTTTTTTAATTTTTCACAGTAGTAAAACGACTCATTACCAATACTATTTAAAGTGTTTGGAAAACTAATGTTTTCTAAATTTCTACAATTATTAAATGCACCTTCTCCTATTTTTTCTAAACTAGTTTTAGAGAAATCTAAAAATTGTATTTTTTTATCAAATGCAAAGCACAAATCTTTTACTTCTTTTAAAGTATTAGGCAACGTAATCTTTGACAAACTACTTAAATTATACAATGCTTTTTCATTGAAAGTAATAAAGCTTGTATCAGTAAAATCAAGCGTTGTTAGACTATTGCATTCTTCAAATACATTACTTCCTAATACTTTAGCAGTTTTAGGAAACTTTATATCTGTAAGGCTACTGCACTTTTTAAACATTGAATCACTTATTTCTTCAATTGCTAAATCTGATAAATCCATTTTTACTAGACTGCTGCATTCTGAAAATGCTTCTTTTCCAATTGAAGTAATAGTTTTGCAATAATTCATTTCAATTAATTCACTACATTTATGAAACGCATCATCCTCAATTGTAGTTAATTTAGATTTTGACATATCTACTTTTTTTATTCTGTATTGATCATAAAAGGCATTTGTTTTAATTTTTTTAACAACATGTTTATCTATAGAATAAGGAATTATTATTTCTGTTTGATTTTTATAATTATCATTAAAGCCAGTGATTATAGCATCACTTCCATCAAGTTCAAACGAATAAATTGTATTTTTGCTACTTGCATATACATCTTTATTCTTTCCACATCCAACTAAAAAAAACGGAATTAATAATAACGGAACAATTATTTTTTTCATTATATATCACGCTCCTAAATTAATTTTATCATATTTTGTGTTTTAAATATATACAAAAAAAGCACTCATACTTTGATGAGTGCTTATTATTTACATGTTATGCAGCTACAATAGTTGCACCATTATCTTTAGCAACCTTAAATCCATAATTGCTTTCATAATTATCGACATTAGGTACTTTTAATGTAAATTTAGTTGGATCGCTAAATGTTTCAACATCAATACTAGGTGGTGTAACACTATTAAATGTTATTGTACCAGCAGTTTGAACTTGGAACACACGTTTACCAATGTTATTTACATTTTCTGGAACTACAAAGCTTGTTAGATTATTACATCCATTAAATGTATCATCATTAATTGCATTACAATTTGTACTCCAATTAACTGTAGTAAGCGCTGAACATGTATTGAATGCACCTACACCAACATATGTAACACTATCAGGAATAGTTGCTGTAGTAATAGATTTACATTCTTTAAATGCATTGCCTAAAATTTGTTCAAGTACTGTTGTCTTTCCTTCTACTTGTAAGAAGTTTAAATTAGCAATCTTAGTTCCTTCAAATGCACTTTCGCCAATAGTTCTAATTTTTTCTACATTAATTGATACTTCTGCAAGCTCTGTACATTTTGCGAAGAAGTTATTACTAATACCAGTAATATCTAGAGCAGATAGGTTAGCAGATACTAAGCTTTCAGATTCAGAGAAAGCATCTGGTCCTAAATTAATTACTTTTGCACCTAATGTTAATGAAGTAATACCAGATTTATAGAATGCTTTTTGGCCAATTGATACATTATTTGTACCAGTACCAAGAGCTAATTCTATTGATAAAGCACCACATTCTTCAAATGCTTCAGCTCCAATTGATAAAATATTACCAAATGCAAAGCTTCCAATTCCACTCTTGTAGAATGCTCTACTACCAATTGCATTAATTGTAGTATTATCAGTCATATCAACTGTTGTTAAACTAGCGCATTCTTCAAACATTGAATTACTAATTAAAGTAACCTTTAATGCTTTTAAATTAGCACTTGATAATGTTGAACCTAAGAATGTGCCTTCACCGATTTCAGTAACTTTTGCTCCAAGAGCAACATTTGTTATGCCACTATATTGGAATGCGCCTTCACCTATAATTAGACCAACACCATCATTTTCTGTACCGATGTTAATTACATCAGTAACACCAGTAAATGGTCTTGGATATTTGAAAGCATCAGTGCTATCTTTTTCGCCACTATTTGCAAATGCAAATGATCCTATTTTGTTAACGCTCTTTGGAACAATTCCTTTATATGGAGTATTAAAGAATGCTTCATCACCAATAATTTTAATGTTTCCATTATTAGCTGTTTCCCAATCAACATTTTCTAACATATAGCAACTCTTGAATGTTCCAGCTGGGATTTCTTGAATTTTTTCAGGAATAACTAAATTATTAATTGATACAGCACCTTCAAATGCACTTTCACCAAATGTTTGAAGTGATGTAGGTAAAACTAAATTAGTTAAACATCCACAATTTAAGAATGCGTTAGATCTAATTTCTCTAATAGTGTTTGGTAGATTAATTGTTGTTAAAGCCATACAATTTGCAAATCCACCATTAGCAATATACTCAATCTTATTATTTGTAGCAAATTCTACATTCTTCAATGTAATACATCCACTAAATGCATTATCTCCCATAGCTTCAACATTCTTAGAAATTGTGAAGTTCTTTAAGTTTGTACAACCTGAGAATGCATCTTCACCGATAAATACTAATCTAGATGAGTTTATATCAATATTAACTTCACTTAATGTTAAGATATTGTTAAATGCTTTTTTATGAATTCTTTCAACTGTATTAGGAATAGTAATACTTACTAAAATTGTATTTTGGAATGTTCCGTTAGGAATTTCTTTCAAATTAAGTTTATCATCTTCAACACTTGGTTCAAATGTAACTTCATGTAATGATTTACAACCAGCAAATATAGATTCTCCAAGAATTATACCATTTGATGGAATAATAACATTTGTAATACCTGATCCGGCAAATGCATTAGAACCAATTTCTTTTACGTTAGCCATACCAATAAATTCTGTTAAGCTTTCGCAGCCTTCAAATGCATTCATACCAATCTTTGTAATAACACCATGTTCTGTATCCTCTAATTGAACAGTACTAATTGCTGTAAAGCCTTTAAACATATTAGCAGCAAGTTCAATTTCAGTACCCTTTAACACAATCTTAGATAATGTATTTTTTAATGTTCCAACAGTATCACCAAATATTTGTTCTAAGCTACTTGTACCAAAAACTTTGACTTCATCTATTTTTGTACATCCTTCAAGAACTGCCTTACCAAGTTTTTCATTAGCACCTAAATCATTTACGAACTCAAATGATGTGATTGCTTGGCAGCCTGAGAATGCTTTATCACCCATTGAAGTTAAATTTTCATTTGTTTTATTTATTTTAATTAGTAAGCATCCACTAAACGCTTCAGCTCCTAAAGTTTTTAATTCAGCAGGTAGTGCATTTAATTCAAGATTAACGCATCCTTTAAATGCTGCATCACCAATAGTTGTAATGCTATCATTTAATGAATTGATCACTAAATTAGAGCATCCATCAAATGCATGTGCACCAATTGATGTAATATTTTCGTTAATTGTAAATGTAGAAATTGACGAATCGTTTTGGAATAATCCTTCGCTTATTAATACAACATTTTCAGGAAGAGCATCAATAACTAATTTACCACAATCTGCAAAAGCATATTTACCAGCTTTAGTTAAACCATTAGGTAATGCTAATGTTTCAATTCCACCGCATCCTTTGAATGCTTCTTCACCAATTTCAGTTACTGTTTCAGGAATAATTATTTCACTTACTAATATACATCCGCTAAATGCCTTTCCTTCAATTATTTCAGTTCCAGCTAAAACTTTTATTGAATTAATTGTTTGGGCAACAGTTTCTCTTGATTCTCCGAATAATGAATCAAGACCATATTCTCCTCTTGTTTCAAGAGTAGTTACATTTGTATCTCCAACAAATGCATTTGGTTCTACAATTGTTCCTGAAGAGAATTTGATTGATGTAATATTAATACAATTAGTAAATGCGAATTGTTTAACAACAGTAACAACATTTGCACCTGTTATAATATTTACTTCATCTATTTCTGAGCATCCTTCAAATGCATTTTCTCCTATTGTTTCAATGTTTGCAGAGAATGTTGGAGTAGGAATTGCTGTATTTCTAAATGCATTAGCACCAATAAATATAATATTGTCTAATGATAAAGTGCTTACTTTAACACATCCATCAAATCCACCTTCTCTTACTTTTGTAACTGTTGATGGTAATGTAACTGCCTCAAGGTTAATACAATTTTTAAATGTATTCTTAGAAATTTCAGTTAAGCCTTCATTTAATGTTATTTCAGTTACTCCTGTACATTCTTCAAATGCACTTTCACCCATTGCTTTAACAGTATTAGCCACATCAAGTGTAACTAGATTTGCACATCCTTTATAGGCATTAGCTGCAATTTTATCGCCTGTTACATGAAGTTCTACTAGTGACTTTCTAACTTGTGGAGCGTAACTAGTAAATATAGTTGCAATTGATAAACTTCCATTTGCAGTTAATTTCTCAATTTTTTCAAGTGGAATAAGAACATATTCAATTGGTTCTCCTTCTTTGTAATCTCTATCAACAATTTGTCTTTCATATTGTGTGAAAGCATTATTTCCGATTACAATATCAGATCCAGCCTTTATATTTAATTCTGTCAAACCTGCATTTACGAATGCTTCATCACCAACTGCTGTTAAACTTTCTGGCAATGTAACAGTTGTAGTTTTTTGAGTATTATAGAAAGCTTTTGCTCCGATTTCTTTTATACCGTTATTAAACTTAATAGAACCTAGTTCTGTACAACCTCTAAATGCATTAGCACCAATCTTAGATAATTTTGTATTGCTAGAAAAATCTAATGCAGTGATTCCAACGCATCCCGAGAATGCCGATTGATCTATACTTGTAAGATTTGTAGCACTATCAAATGTTATAGTTGATAAACTACTACACTTTTCAAAAGCACTATCTGAAATAGTAACTAGTGTTTCAGGTAAATTGATACCTGTTATTTTATTACAATTGTAGAAGGCAAATGGTCCAATAATTTCAAGATTTGATTCACTTGCTATTGTTACATTAGTTAATGTTTCTACATTTTGGAATGCTTCATATGAAATTGACTTTACACTTGCAGGAATTGTAATTGATGAAATTTTTGTTCCTAAAAATGCTTTAGATGGAATAGTTGTGATTTGTGGATTAGATCCAAATTCTACTGTTTCAAGATTTGAACAATTCATAAATCCATTTCCATTGAAATAAACTAAGTTATCTGAAAAAACAACTTTTGTTAAATCTTTATCATCAGCATATGTAAATGAAACTCTTGTAACCTTGGCATTATTTTCACCAATAGTATTTGGAATAGTTAATGTAGCTCCTTGTTTTTCTATTTCAACAATTTCAGCCTCACCATTAAATTCCTTATATTTCATCTTAAGGTTCTTGTCATATTTTATTTCATCATCAACAGGTGTTGGTTCAGTTTTTTGACTCTTTCCACAACCAGCAAAAATAAAAGCTGCTGAAGCTATGGATAAAACTGAAAGTACCTTTAACATCATTTTCTTTTTCATAGTGCATTACCTCCTACTAAAGTAAAATAGTCGAATTTATTTATAAATAAATTGCGTATAAGACTACACTTATAAAAATATTTTATCATAGTAAAGCATTTTATGCAATATTAATATGTAATATTAATAAAATTAATTTTAGGTGTTTTTTTAATTCTTTTTGCAACAAAAAAAGGCTCAAAAGAGCCAATTTCCGTGCCTATCTATTCTTTATTAATAGATTCTATATTTTCCTTAGATTTTTGCTTATGCATTTTAACTAAATATATGATAGATATTATGATAAATGAAATAACTACTGCTAACATATATCCTAAATAATCTATTGCTATATCCTTAAGTTGTGCAGTTCTATCTATCGCAAATATTTGTATGAACTCTGTTAGAGAGGCAAAAACAAAACCATTTATAATAGTTATTACTATGTTTAACTTCTTATTTCCATCATAATTAGTATTAATAAATAGTAAGAACATAAAGCTTGAAACAAGACCAAATACAACAAATCCCATAAAGTGAGATAATCCTTTTCTAACAAATTTAGAGAATGATTTTCTACCCATATTATCTTCCATAACCTTACTATCTACAGTTAATTCAAATGATGTCTCTGCACTATGGTATCCATCATCTAGCCTAACAGTTATAGTTGTTTTACCTTTTTTATGAGGTGTAATATTACCTAAACTATCAATACTTGCTATTGATTCATCGCTTGATGAATATTCAAATTTAGAATAAGTTACATTACTATTTACATAGCTAGACATATCAAGTTTATAAGGATTGCCTAAAACTATTCTTCTATCAATTAAATTATAATTAGGTAATACATTTCTAGTTTCTACAACCATACCAGTTACATCTTTCCATTCGATTTTATTAGTTTCTTTATTAAACGTATAATTATATGCATAAACTGCTGAATAACCTGCTTCTTTTGCTGTTGCACTACCCTCTTCTAATTTAATGCTTAATCCACCATTTTTTGAGTAATCAGTTGTTTTAGTATTCGTATTATATATAAATGAACTAAAGAAAACAGTTTTAAATATATCAGAAACATTATCAGGTTTTATTTCTACGCTATAATTATGAACCGTCTTATCATTCATATATATTAGACTATCCCCACTTATTTTAAATGTAGTTGGTTCAATCAATTTATGTGGATAAACTGTAATATCAACACTTGAAGTTAAGCCAGTATTAGTATGAGTCATTGTAATAGTTGTAGTTCCTTCATTAAAGGCAAATAAATAGCCATTATAATAATTAGCTACACTCTCATTAGTTGATGAAAAACTAACTTTTTTATCTGTTATTTCTTTATTATCAGATCTATATAAACTCCCCTTTGCAAGTGATACTTCACCCATATTTAAAGTTGTTTTTTCTATTTCTAGTTTTATTAAATCAGGTTCAACAATATCAATTACTGGTTTAGTTCTTTCTAAAACTTTAAAATCTATTTGTTTTTCTATATTAGAATCGATTTGTTTAATTATAACAGAGGCATTCCCAACACTTAAAAATTCAATAAGACCGTGATCATCAACAGTTAATATATTTGAATTTGTTGATATAAAACTAAGTTCTTTATAGCTTGCATTATCTGGTTTTACATTAATATCTAGTGTAAGTGTTTCATTAATATAATAATACTCATTTAAATCGTTGTTAATAACAATTTCACTTGCATCAATGTATTTTGTTTTAACAAAAACCCTAGATATATTATTAACTATCTTTTTAAAGAAATTATGTTCTTTAACTGATAGGCTTTCAGGTATAGCCGATTCATATATTAATACTACAATAAGCAATACATATAAAACTAATAAAGTAATCCTTAATTTTTTCATAAATGCCTCCTTTCTTTAAACTTTAAAAAAAGCAACTAAATAGTTGCTTTTTCATATTTAAAATCAATTAATTTTATAATCCTTGACGTAAAGCTTGAAGAGCTCTGAATAATAATACTCTATAATCTTCAGCAGTCTTAATGTATTCTTTTTGATTATCTAATCTAAATAGAATCCATTCAGTAATAGGATTTTGATTTTCTTGTAATTTAGCTCTAATTTCAGCTTCTGGTTTAGTAAGCTTCTCTGGTGGTAAATTTTTGAAGAATTCATTTGCAGCTTTCTTTAATTCTTCGAAGTTAGTCTTTTGAACTGATGAACCTTTACCAATTTGGAAAGTATCAGCAAATGATTGACCATCTTCATGAACTTCTTTTGCAATAACTTCAATCTTACCAGAGTTATCTACTCTTAAAGTTACATCTACTGGAACTTTATCAACTGAATCATGGAAGTTTTGAAGTTCAATCTTACCTAAAATTTGGTTTTCAGGAGATTCAACATTTAAATCTTTACCTTGAACTACATAAGCAGTAACTGCTTTTTGTCCCTTACCAGCTGTATAGAATCTTTCTACTACTTCATAAGGAATAGGTGTATTTTCAAGCATCATGTATTGAACGAATCCACCAGCAACTGTAATTCCAAGTGGGTTAGTTAAAATTTCGTTTAAGAATGATTCTTTCTTATTACCCATAATTGAAGCTTGGATAGCAGCACCACGTGCAACGATTAAATCTGGATCACTATCAGAAATTTCTACACCTGGGAATGCACTTCTAATCATGCTTCCAACTAGTGGAATACGAGTAGAACCACCAACTAAGATAATTCTTTGGATTTCGCGTCCTCCAACAACTTTCTTAGCCATTTCAACTGTTTGGTTAACAAGTGAACCAATCATATTTTCAAATTGAGTCTTTGTTAATGAATATTCAAGAATAATTCTTTGTCCTTGAATACGAATCATATCTGTACCTTTAACTTCATCTTGTTTAGATAAAGCAATTTTGATTTTTTCAGAAATACCATAACTTCTCTTAATGAATTCTTTTTTGAAATCTTCTTTTCCTTCATATTTTCTACCTTCATCAGTAGATACATATGAATTATATAAGAATTCAGAAATCTTTTCATCGAAGTTCTTACCACCGATAACTGAACCATCAGTTCTAACAGCTTGATAGAATCTAACTCCATCAACGTTTTCACATTCTAGTAAAGTAGCATCAAATGTTCCACCACCAAGGTCAAATGCAAGTACGTTTGATGCATCTTCTACATCTTCACCATATGCAAGTGTTGCACTTGTTGGTTCGTTGATTAAACGAATTTCATGAGTTGGATTAAATCCTGCATCTCTAGCAGCTTGTTCAGTTGAACGTCTTTCGTTATCTTTGAAATAAGCTGGAACAGTGATAACTAAATCTTCAACTTCATTATCTGGATATAATTCATCTAGTCCGTCTTTGATATATTTTAATACCTTAGCAGAGAATTGTTCTGGGTTTAATTTAACTCCGTTATATTCTTCTGTATATGCATCACCTTTATCCATGTTGATTTTCATATGTTTCCAAGCATCCATGTATAAATCTGCATTGTTCTTAACTTTTTCTCCAACAAGGAATTTATCTGCAGCTTTGTCATAGTAAACTACTGAAGGGTAAATACCTGACATACTTCCGTGTAAATATTGAAGAACTGGTTGATTTGTTACATCAGAATAAATATAGCATTCAGAGTTTGTAGTTCCTAAGTCAATACCTACTGTTAATTTTATATTACTCATTGTAATTCCTCCCTTAAACGGTTTTATAGTTTTTAAATATACTTATCATAATATCATTTTACCACACATTTCCAATATATTCAATATATGAAATATCAAGAAATAGCGTAATTCTTTTATTATCTATTGCTTCTCTTTTTCTTTTGGCCTTCTTGTGGAATATCTTGCAATGGGTCATTTCCTAAATCAAAAATTGGTGGATTGTAGATATCATCAGGATTAGATCCTCTTAGACGTTCTTGCCTTGCACGTTCTTCTTTAGCTTTTTCTTCTCTAGCACGAGCCATTTCTTCCCATGCACTCTTTACAGATTCAGCCTTTTTATCTTCTTTCTTCTTACCACCAAATCCAAATAAACCTCTACGTTCTTTTTCAGGTTCTTTTTGTTGTGGTTTAGCTTCTTGAATAGGTGTTTCTTCAACTTCTTCAGTTTCTTCTACAGCCTCTTCTTCAGCAGGTGTTTCTTCAACCTTAGGTTCTTCTTTTGGTTCTTCTTTCTTCTTTTGTAACATTTCAGCCTGACGTTTAGCTTCTTCAGCAGCCTTAGCTTTTTCAGCTAATTGTGCTTCTGTTGCTTGGCTTTCTGCTTCAAGTTCAGCAAGTAATCTTGCTTCTTCCTCTTCAGCTTGTCTAGCAGCTTCTTCAGCAGCTTTTCTAGCTTCTTCAGCACGTAGTCTAGCAGCTTCTCTAATTTCAGCTAATTTCTTTTGCTTTTCAGCAATTTCAGCTTCTTTTGCTTGACGTTCTGCTTCTAGACGTTCTCTTTCAGCAGCAGCTTCAGCTTCAAGACGCTCAGCTTCTGCCTTAGCTTCAGCAATACGGCGTTCTTCTTCTTCCTTACGACGACGTTCTTCTTCTTCACGAGCCTTTCTTTCGGCTTCTTGTCTAGCTAATTCAGCTAGACGAGCTTCTTCTTTTAGGCGCTCTTCTTCAGCAATTCTAGCCTCTTCTTTAGCAATTGCTTCTTCAGCAATTCTTTCAAGTTCTATCTTCTTATCTTCAGCTTCTGCAGCTTCAATATATAACTTATCAGCTTCACGTCTAGCTTCATCAGCCTTACGCATAGCTTCATTCTTAGCCTCTTCAGCTCTATGAGCTTTTTCACTTAATTTACGAGCAATCTTTCTTGCTTCAGCAGCTTCATCAACTTCTTTTAAGTTGTACTTGTTATCGCCACTATCATTCATCATTTGTAACATTTGTTCACCAAGTGCTGAATCTTCAGATACAGATCCACCATCTTCACGGTTACCTAAAACATCATTTAATGCCTTCATAGCAGCCATAGCTTTATCTTTATTAGATAAACCTTCAACATCTAATGCTTCATCATATTTATAAGTAATAACTTGTGGTTGAATTAAAATTACTCTTGTAATCTTATTTCTAAATCCAACTCTATCAATGTGAACTACCTTCTTATCGAGGTTCTTATCACCTGTAGGAATAACATCTGTTACTTCCATTTCATCAATATCATAGTTTTCAAGTACATTTGGTACCATTACTTCAATATTTTGTAATTGAAGTGTAGTTTTAAACTTTGATAAAGTGTAAGACATTTGTCTACTATCAGACATATCATCTTTAAAATCAACATATCCAGCATCAACTCTTGTGAATATTTCAGCTAAAGCCTTCATGAATTCACCTAAAGACTTATCTGTTTGTTTTTTTAGCTTGTCTTCTGATCTTTTTAGTTCATTTTTAACTTCTTGAATTTCTGCATTTAATCTTTTAATATATATATCTTTAGTACGCATCAATTCTTGTTGCTTTTCTATTTCTTTCTTTAAATCCTCTGCCATAATTTATTAGGCCTCCTTTTCAAGTAATAGTTTAGCATAAGCATCATTAATTAAGGCAACCTTAGATGAGTCGCCACCTCTATCTCTATGATGAGCAAGGATTTGACGTTTGTATGCTTTCTTAATTTCTGCGATTGTAGCTTGTCTTGTAACGCCAAGTAATTTGTAGTAGATATCATTTTCATCATGACTTGATGCGAATGCTCTATCTTCTTCAGCAAGTAATCTATATGCATATCTATTTGGTGTTTCTTCATATAATTCTTCTAGCTTCTTAATGTATTTTTTCTTTAAATCAGTTACATATTCAGCTAATTTATCAGTTCTTGGTGGTTCTTCTCTATTAATTAAAGTTAAAATGTTTTGACAAGAATATACACCAATCATTGCACGTTCAATATAAACCATGTTAGTACTTAACATTAAGTCGTTTTGTTGATATTCAGTCTTATAAAGTGAAGTAACATAACTTGAGCAGTTACATGCAATGTAATTCTTTAATGAAACATAAATTGAATCAATCTTTCTAGTATTTAATAATTCAATAGCATTAACTAAATCTGATTCGAAAATATCAACTATTTTCTTATCATAATATGCTTCATATTTCTTTAAAATAGATAAGTATCTTAAAGCTTTTTCTGTGTTTTCTCTGTTTTTAATTAATCCTAAAATCTTTTCATATTTACTAGCAATAACTTTTAAATCAAATTGTTTAGCAAATTTATTAGCACCTTGTTCTTCATAAATTTGACTAAATTCAATAGCTTCATCAGCATTTGATTTACACATATCTACAACATCTGGGTTAGATGATGTTCTTGCCATATATTCCCAGTAATCTGCTTGAGAATTTAAGATTTGTGACATAATTTGTGGATCAAGGTTAGCCTTGATTTGATATTCATGATATTTAACTTGATAATCATTTTCAAGTATAGTAGCCTTAGCTAATCTGTTAAATATTTCTTGACTAGTTTTATGTGCAATATCAAGTGGAGTTTCACCTTCACTATTTACATCTAGAGCTTTAGATTCAACTCTCTTGAAGAAATAATCAAAACACTTAACTGCATTGTTTCTAGCACAGATATGTAAGATATTATTTTTCTTACTATCTACACCATCAAATTTATAACCTCTAACAGCACTCTTCATAACTTGGTCAATGTCATCATTAGCTACATAAACGCTATATAAGTAAATTGGGTAAGTATGAAGTCTCTTCTTGATTTCATCAATTTGTAATTGAACATTAAGTTCAGAAATAAATGATCTAACATCAACTTTTTCATCGATGTATGCTTGTACTCTACGAGGAACTGAATCAATATTTAAAGATTCATTTTCAAATACTTCTTTTCTAATAACGTCTTTTGATTCTTCAACTATTCTATTATAGTCATCAGCTTGTTGACGAAGTCTCTTTAACATTTGGAAAATTCTTGTAATCTTAACGTTGATTTCATCAATATCACAAGTGTTAAGTAATGTTTCGAAGAAATCTACTTCAGCAACAGTATCACTCTTACGTAAAATGTTAACACGTTCATCAAGTCTAGATAATACTAAATTAACTCTATCAATATTTTCGTTAATTTTTCTTTCGTATTCATCCTTCTTATATTTAAGTTCATTAACTGAATCTAAGTGTTCATTTTTAGTAGTAAATACTAGAGGAACCTTAGTATCTTGTGTCATATCGACATCAAGGTTTTTAGCAACCTTTTGCATTTTTGAAGGAATAGATGCTTGATAATCTTCATAAGCCTTAACTGATTGATCCATAACCTTCTTAGTATATTCATCATATTTTGCATATAAACCAACAAACATACCCTTATCAGCAAATTGACGTTCACCTTCAAAACTATTATGACTTGCACTTTCTTTTAATCTAGATAAAATTTCAAGATTATGATAAAGTGATTGGTCTTCTTCGTATAAGTATAAAATTTTTGCTTGATATTTTTTGTTAATCTTATCAAGTTCGTTATATAATTTTTCAAGTTCTGGATAGTTATTAACGATATCATCAATCTTTAGTTCATCACTTTCTTGTAATTGACCAAGTTCATAGTCTTTGTAATTTTCTAAGATTGATTGAAGTGTTCTAGACACATAACCTTCATAACTTGAATAAGTATAGTTCATAGCTTTTGTGAAGTCTTTGTATTTAACATCGTAAACACTTAATTCTCTTGTTTCAAAGAATTCATCATATAGCGATTGAGCAAATCCAAATTGACCACTTTGGTTAGATGGCTTTTGAAGTGTGAATTTTGCTTGAAGTTGATCTAAGCAACGTTTGTATTCATCTAGTGAATCACCAACGCTCTTAGTATAGCTATATAATTCTTCACTTAATTCAAATTTTTTGTATGCACCTTTACAAGATAGCACACCAATTGTAGAGATTAATGATAAAACTCCAAAAATTCCCGCAATTGCTAATACTGCAATTCCAAGTGCAAAAACTGGACCCATTAACACAACACCAATTGCTGCTAGAGCAATAGCAATGATCCAATAAATCACAAGGCATGCAATGTATTGCTTTTGATTTTTGTTATAATGCCAATCACTAAATGCCCCAGTTCCATTTGCGTAATGCTCAGGACCATAGAATGCATCTTGTGTAGCGCCTTTTGACTTTAATGCGTATTTTGGAAATAAAACAAATAATTTTGCCACATACATCACCTCAATTTAATACTGTCATTTCGTCTCTAATATATATTTTAACATTTTTTTAATGAAATTAACACTAAAAATATTTATTTTTAATAGTAAAATTATAATAAGATTTTTTCTATAAATAAAAAATGGCTTAATAACAATATTTTTTGTTTAAGCCACTTAAAAATAATTTTGTAAAACGCTACCATTTTAACACGTTTTTTTGGGTTTTTTTATTAAATTTTAGTAAATTATTGATTATAAAAATCAATTATTGAGCGTTTTTTCTAAAAGCGATTTCATTAAGGTAATACTATTGGATTAATTGCATTTTTACTATGCATATAAAGTATTACTGTTTTACCAATAATTTGTATTACTTCAAACCCACAATCACTAAATATTTCTTCTATTTCACTTAATTCCATCATGCAGTTTTGAAGTACTGATATTTTCATTAATTCATGTTTGTTTAAATAGTTTCTTATATCTGTTAGCATATTATCATTAATGCCTTCTTTACCTATTTGAAATACTGGCTTTAATTCATGCGCTAAACCTCTTAAATAACTCTTTTGTTTTCCTTTCATAAATCCTCCTAAACGAATGCTCCGTTATTATCAACTAACCCCTTTTTATCAATTCTAATTAATCCTTTATTAAAGTCAATTATTTTACTATCAATAAACTCAAATAAATCTAGATAATCTCTAGTTTTTTTAGTTAAGTTTGGATTATTTAAAATCGTATTAAAGCATGTTTCTGCGCACATTTGTTTTCTAATACCATCCCAAGATAATTGTGCTTGATATTTTTTTAGTAAATCCCAAGCTCCTTTTTCAATAATGACATTATGAAAACTAAACTGCACGTCAAATACCTGAACCATATAAAGACTACTTGCTTTTGTATAAAAATAACTAACTTTTATATTATTAAAATCGTTATATGCAAGTAGTTCATTTAAAAAGAATAATCTTGATTTAAATGAGTAAGATATTCTCTTTTTATTTTGTTTTGCATATGTGCTAAGTAAGTTAATTGATGCTAAGAATAAATATACATCATATTCATTATCAATTTGAGCATGATATAAGATTAAGTATGCTTTAACAACATCTATATCGCTTACTAATTCAGCTTCCTTAACACTTTGATAAATTAAATTATCACTCATATAATCACATCACTTTTAAAATTAAAGAAAAAGGCATAAAATGCCACTTTTCTTATTATTCATTTTCTTTATTTTCAATTAGCTTTACATCAAGTTTATTGTAAGGTATTTCAATACCATTCTTATCAAATTCAGGTTTAACTTTTTCCATAATACCAAAATATACATTCCAATATTCACTTGCATTTACCCATGCTCTAACTGTAAAAGTTATAGATGAATTACCATATTCAGATATTTGAGCAAATGGTGCTGGGTCTTTTAGTATTCTTTCATCCTTACTAACAAGCTTTAATAGTGTATCTTTAACAAGCTTTAAATCCGAATCATAGCTAACTTGAAATTTAAAGTCAACTCTTCTTTTGTCTTTCATAGAATTATTTCTAATAACTCCATTAGCTAAAACTCCATTAGGTATCATTACAGTTCTATTATCAGGTGTAACAATATATGTAAAGAATATTCTTATATCTTCAACAGTTCCACCTTCGCCTTGTGCTTCTATATAATCACCTAGTTTAAATGGCCTAACAATAACTATTATTATACCACCAGCTAAGTTTGATAAGCTTCCTTGTAGAGCAAGGCCTATACCTACACCACAACTTGCGATTACAGCACCAATACTTGCTGTATCCATGCCAACAAACGCTAAGTAAGATACAAATAATAATATTTTAATCCCCTTACGGAAAAGATTAGTTATGATGATAGTAAATGTTTGATCACATTTTCTTTTCATCATACTCTTCTTTATTCTTCTAGCTATAACATTAACAACCTTAAATAAAATGAATAAAACTATTAATGCAAGTAACATTTTAATACCATTAGTAGTTATCCATTTAAGCATTTCATCAAATTTATTTTCCCAGTATGTACTAGAAGTGATTTTAGCCTCAGTTGTAATAGCTTCGGTAGTTGTAGTATCCATAACTATAATTACCTCCTATCTACCAAATTTGATTAATATCCTCCATTGAAATTAGCGGAATATCTTTTATCTTTAGACAGTCATATGCCTTATCGATATCATTTGTTTTAAATACAACAGTAGCATATTCTTTATTATGGCCAGTAAATGCATACATATATTCAATAGCCACATTTGCCTTTGCAAGTACATCAAGTACATAAGCTAGACCTCCTGGTCTATCATCTATACCTACTGTTAGAACTTCATTTACTTTAACAATAATATCTTTTTCTTGAAGTATATTTTTTGCCTTTTTAGGATCATCTACTATTAATCTTAAAATACCAAAATTAGTTGTATCAGCAAGTGATAGTGCACTAACATTAATATTTTCCTTTGCTAAAATATTTAAAACTTGAGCAATTTTTCCTTCTTTGTTTTCTACAAATATAGATACTTGTTTAACTAGCATAAAAATCCCTCCTTAATGCAATTTTCTATTATCAATTACACGTTTAGCTTTACCTTCACTTCTTGTAATTGTCTTAGGTGCAACCATCTTAACTGTTGCTCCAATTCCAAGTACACTTCTTAGTGCATCAGTAATCTTCTTACGTGTTGCTTCAATTGATTTAACATCATCAGTAAATATATCTTCATTCATTTCAACCCATACATCTAATGTATCGTTATTATTAACTCTATCAACAATAATTTGATAATTTGGTGTTATACCTCCACCAACCTTTAATAATACTTCTTCGATTTGGCTTGGGAATACATTTACACCACGAATAATTAACATATCATCACTTCTACCTTGTGGCTTAGTCATTTTAATGAATGTTCTACCACAAGAACACTTTTCAAGTGATAAAGATGCGATATCTCTAGTTCTATAACGAATTAGAGGGAATCCTTCTTTTGTAATAGTAGTAAATACTAATTCACCTTGAGCTCCAATTGGTAATACTTCTAAAGTGTCTGGATCTATTATTTCAGGAATGAACATATCTTCATTAACATGCATTCCTTTTTGACATTCACATTCATAAGCAACCCCTGGTCCCATTATTTCAGATAAACCGTAAACATCATAAGCTTTAATATGAAGTTTAGATTCAATAGTCTTTCTCATTTCTTCTGTCCATGGTTCAGCACCTAAAATAGCAGCTTTTAATTTTAGTTGATCTACTACACCCATTTCTTCAATTGTTTCACCTAAATAACAAGCATAGCTTGGTGTACAACATAAATGAGTTGAGCCAAAATCAATCATAGTTTGAATTTGGCGTT
The DNA here is from genome assembly GCA_024694145.1 of bacterium. Lineage (GTDB taxonomy): Bacteria > Bacillota_I > Bacilli_A > Acholeplasmatales > JAEDCM01 > RGIG10196. Next base: position 74,241 of record JAILKD010000036.1, read on the forward strand.
GTGTATTTCCTGTTGATGTAGGAATAACTGTAGCACCAATTTTTTGTGCACCATCATGCGCACCAAGTCCACCTGTAAATAATCCGTATCCATAAGATACTTGTACAAATGATTCATCAGTTGCACCTGCAGCATATAGTTGACGTGCAAAGCAATCACTCCACATATCTAGGTCATTTCTTGTATAACCTACAACTATTTGTTTACCAGTAGTACCACTTGATGCATGAACTCTAACAATATCCTTCATTGGTACAGCAAATAATCCATAAGGATAATAATCTCTTAAATCTTTTTTGTATGAGAATGGTAATTTGTATAAATCATCTACACCTTTAATGTCTTCTGGCTTTAAGCCCATTTCATCCATTCTATTTCTAAATAATTCTACATTTTCATACATTCTTTTTACTTGTTTAACTAAACGCTCAGATTGAAGTTTCTTTAACGATTCTCTATCCATGCATTCATATTCTTTTTGATATATTGCCATAAATATTCCCCTTTTATAAATTGTATCCTAAATCAAATGCTTTAATATTTGAATCAATAAATTGTGGCTTAACTGTAGATTTTATTACTTCAATCCATTTATCATAACTAATATTAGTTTTCTTAGCCATTACCCCAATTAAAACAACATTAACGCTTTTTGCATTTCCTGCTTCTTTAGCAAGTTTATATGCATCTATTACTTTTAAATTAACTTTCTTACTAATCTTTTCAAAAATGTTTTCTGGATAAGTAGTTGCACCTATAATTACTGGCATTGGATTAATTTCTTGGTCATTACAAATAATTAATCCATCCTTTTTTAAGTAAGGCATTGCACGATATGCTTCTAGCTTTTCAAAAGCTAATATAATATCTGCTTCACCTTTATCAATAATTGGTGAATATACTTTTTCTCCGTATTTGACGTAAGTTACAACTGAACCACCTCTTTGGCTCATACCATGAACTTCACTAACCTTTACATCATAGCCCTCATTAATAACTGTATTACCTAATATTCTACTTGCAAGTAGAGTTCCTTGTCCACCTACACCAACAATCATTATATTCATAATTAATCCTCCTTAACAATAGCCTTGAATGGACATACACCTGTGCATAATCCACATCCATTACATTGGCTTTGATCAATTACAACAGCATCATTTTTAATACTTATTGCAGGACAACCTAATTTCATACATTGCTTACATTTCTTGCAAGCATCAGTAATCTTGCAGTGTCCAGTATATTTAACTTTCTTAAGTAGCGCACAAGGACGTTGAGCAATGATTAATGATACATCATCTCGTTCAACTTCTTCTTTTACTACTTTTTCAAAGTTCTTAACATCAAAAGGATCGGCAACTACAATATGTTCAATACCAATAGCTTGACCAAGTTTAATTAAATCAACTTGTTTAGTTTCTTCTCCTCTAATAGTTTTACCTGTTGTAGGATTATCTTGATGTCCTGTCATACCAGTAATAGAGTTATCTAAAATTATTACTGTATTAGAACCCTTATTATAAACCATATCAATTAATCCTGTGATTCCTGAATGAATAAATGTAGAATCTCCTATAACTGATACAAGTTTTTTATTAAATTCTTTACCTCTAGCTTTAGCCATACCAAATGCAGCAGATACACTGGCACCCATACAAATTGTTGAATCAACTGCTTCAAGTGGTTTAACTGCACCTAATGTGTAGCATCCGATATCCCCTGAAACAACTAATCCTAACTTCTTTAAAACATAGAATGTTCCTCTATGAGGACAACCAGCACACATTACTGGAGGTCTAACTGGAATAACTTCATCTAATGTTGGGCATTCTACTGGATCAATATTTAAAATAGCTTTTCTTATCATACTTGGAGTATATTCACCAAGCATAGTAAATACCTCTTTACCAATTACATTTATTCCATTAACCTTACAATGTTCTTCAATAAATGGATCTAATTCTTCAATAACATATAGCTTATCCAAGCCTTTTGCAAAGTTTTTGATTAATTCAATCGGTAATGGATAAACCATACCAAGTTTTAAATAATTAACTTTATCGCCTAGTGCTTCTTTAGCATATACATAAGAAATACCATTAACAATTACACCAATTTTTGAATTGTTGTTTTCAACTTTATTTAAATTTGTAGATTCAGCAAATTCTACTAATTTTTTATATCTTTCTTCTACAACAACATGACGCTTAATCGCATTTGCAGGCATCATAACGTTCTTAGCAATATTCTTTTCATATGGTTTAAGTTCATAATTAACTTTATCATTTAATTCAACTAAACCTTGTGAATGGCTTACACGTGTAGATAATCTTAAAATTACTGGTGTATCAAATTTTTCAGATAGATTAAAAGCTTCTTTCATAAATTCTTTACATTCAAAACTATCAGATGGTTCAAGCATCATTACTTTACTAGCCTTAGCATAATGACGTGAATCTTGTTCATTTTGACTTGAATGCATACCAGGATCATCTGCTACACAAAATACTAAGCCTCCATTTACTCCTATATAGCTAACAGTAAAAAGTGGGTCAGCCATAACATTCATACCTACATGCTTCATACAGCTCATTGCTCTAGCTCCAGCCATTGAAGCACCAATAGCTACTTCACTAGCTACCTTTTCGTTAGGTGCCCATTCTGCATAAATTTCATCATATTTGATAATATTTTCTGTTATTTCTGTTGAAGGTGTACCAGGATAGCTTGCACAAACAGTACAACCTGCTTCATATGCTCCACGTGCTACAGCTTCATTTCCAAGTAATAACTTTTTCATCTAAAAACACTCCCTTTACAAAAAATTATTATATCATAAAATTTTATATAATAATATATAAAAATTATAACTTAGGCAAAATGAATTATAAAAAATAAAAAGTGATTCAAAATGAATCACATTTTAACAGCATCATTAAACATTTCAACTAATGCATCTATTGAATAGTCAATATTGTATTGATAAACCAAATCTTTATATTTAACTGCTTCATTTTTCCTTTCAGTTTCATGCTCTAGCCAGTAATCAATTTTATTAGCTAAATCTTTAGGATTTTTTTGTTCATATGTAGATTTTTCATCATACGCGAATTGACTTGTTGCACTATATTTACCCCTTGCAATAATTGGTAAAAGACCAGTTTGTACTGCTTCCATACAGCTTAAACCTTCTACCTCTATATAAGCTAAATGAATGTATAAATCTGATCCACGGGATAGTTTTTGAAGTTCATCAAGTGGATAGAATCCAAATACAGGATTATACTTAATTACGCCATTTTTCACTAATTTCTTAGCAAGCTTTTTCAAATTCTTTTCTTGTGGACCACGTCCTGCAAAAATAAGTTGAATTTCTTTATTATGCTTTGAATATTTCATTGCATTTAGTAATGTTTTTAAATTCTTTTCTACACTAAATCTACCAATAGTAATAATAGTATATTTAGCATCACTTACATGCTTAATTTCTGTATTATTATCATTAACCAAATCTTCTAAAACAAGTCCATTAGATATTACTCTAAGTTCTGATTTAAAGTTGTTAGCCATTAAACGCTCTTTAACATTTTCTGTAGGGCATTGTACAATTTTACATCTATCAAAACAACTTCTTTTCCACCATTTTAATGTAAAACTACTTAGTGGACTTTTTTCAAGGTGAACTGTTGCAAATAAGTTTTCTGGATGCAAGTGATATGTTGCTGTACATGGCTTATTCATTTTATTAGCTAGCTTTGCTACAGCCATTTCAACAGCAAATGGTTCTTCTAGATGTATTATATCAGCCCAGTTAATTGCATCTATTGCTATTCTTTTGTTTGTTTTTGCAAAAGAATAACCTTGTTTTTTAATTAATGGGTTAAAAACAGGCATTTTATAGTCATCTAGAATATAATCAGGTTGATCTCCATTTGGATCAGGATTTTTTGCTGATAAAATTCTTACATCAAGACCACGTTCTTTTAATTTTTTTACAGTACGTCTTGCTGATGCACATAAACCATTTCCCTTTGTGTAAAAATTATTTATTACAAACAACACTTTCATAACATTCACCCTCAATTAATATTTTATATTAATTCTATATACAATTTTACTAGAATATGTAACTTTTTGCAAGCAAAAAAAGAGCATTACAATAAGTAATACTCTAATTCATTCTAGTAATTTTCTTTTCTAACTTCGAAATAGCTTTGTGGATGAGCACATACAGGACAAATTTGAGGAGCTTTCTTTCCAATAACTAAATGTCCACAGTTTCTACATTCCCACATAGTTTCTTCTGATTTTTCAAATACTTTTTGCATTTCGATATTATTTAGTAATGCTAAGTATCTCTTTTCATGTTCTTTTTCGATTGCTCCAACCATTCTAAATTTAATAGCTATAGCTTTAAATCCTTCTTCTTCAGCTTCTTTAGCCATTCTTTCATACATATCAGTCCATTCAAAGTTTTCACCTTCTGCAGCTGCTTTTAAGTTTTCAGCAGTTGTACCGATACCTTGTAATTCTTTAAACCACATTTTAGCATGTTCTTTTTCATTATTAGCAGTTGCTTCAAAAATAGCAGCGATTTGTTCATAGCCTTCCTTTTTAGCAACACTTGCAAAATAAGTATACTTGTTTCTTGCTTGTGATTCACCTGCAAATGCTTCCTTTAAATTCTTTTCTGTTTTACTACCTTTTAATTCCATAAATAATTCCTCCCTATATTTTATAATTCTGCCCAATCCTTTAATCTTTCATACAATGAATCAACAGTTAGTTTATCCCTTTGGTAAACCCTATTTTCCTTCTTTCCATTTGCAAATGTATAAATGAATGGGCCGTTCTTTTTTCCATTTTCAAATGATCCTCTTTCAAAATCTCCATTAGTATAAAAGTAAGTACCTACTCCATGACGGTTATTGTTTCTAAAGAAACCTTCATAGCGTTCTCCACTAGCAAAATAGTAAGTTCCTTTACCACATCTATCGCCATCCATTACTTGACCAACATATATATCTCCATTAGCAAAAGTTACAACACGTTGATCTGGTTCCATAGTATTAACATTAAGCATTTTTCTACCTACAAGTTTTCCTTGTGGACTATATTGACGGCTTTCAATTCTACCATCTTTATAATAATAGAATGCTCTACCTACTAAAACATTTTTGATATACGATCCTTCTTGTCTATCACCTTTTCTATCTCCTTGTCCAAAGTAATAAACACCATTACCATCAATTAGATTTTCTCTAAATGATCCTTCGTATATATCTCCATTATCATAGTAATATGTTCCTATACCATTTATTTTATTATTTCTAACATCCCCTATAAATAAGCCTATTTTAGTTTTAACAACAACCTGACCTATTCTAGCCGTATTTTTATTAAGTGGACGTTTTTTGATTAATTTTCCATTTTCATAATGACGTTCTTCTATAACACCATTTGTATCATAATAATATGTTGGAACATTTGCCATTTGGCGTCCTTCATGCCATGTAGCATCTTCTCTTTGACCACCTTGATAATAGTAAGTTCCCTTACCTTCTCTCATATCATTTAGCCAAGAGCCTTTATACTTTTCTCCATTTGGATAAGTACAAATTCCTTCACCACTACGCTTACCTTTAACGAAAGAGCCTACATATTCTTGTCCTGTTTGTAAAGTTATTTTACCTTTACCATCAAATAGACCTCCCATTATATCTCCAACATATATTCCATTAGCAAAATTTCTCTTTGTTTTTCCTTCAATTAATTTTCCTTTTACAAATGTACCAGCATTAAATGTTCCATCAGCAAATTTTTGTTCACATTCTCCATCAAGTAAATCATTTTTCCAAGTACCAGTAAAAATATCACCATCATTACTCTTGAATGTTCCAACTCCTTCTCTAACTCTTTTACCATTAGATACTATTACATCACCTTCATAAATACCATCTTTATAAATGATTTGAGTTTTCCCATCTTTTTTTATTGCGACTTTTTTTACTGCCTTAGTTTCAGCTTGTTGATTTTTTAAAGCTTCTTCTTTTTGCTTTAATTCTAACTCTTTTTTCTTTAGTTCAGCTTCCTTTTTCTTAATAGAATCTTCTAATTTTGCTTTACTATACTTTTCATATTCTTCATAGCATTCTCTAACCATTGCCTTATTACCACATTTAGGGCATTGAATTCTTACACTTGATTGCTTAGGATATGAAAGTTGAAACATAGCTGTACAATTTAAGCATTTAGCATTCGCCATAATAATCACTCCGTTATTATTATATCATAGATATTTTTATAAGTTTATTATTTTTTTTAAAATCTTGGTTTACCATGTCCATAGCAAATAATATCACTATCTTTAATAATAGATTCAAGCTTTAATCTTTCTTCTTTTGATTTAACTGAATTCATATTAACACTAGTCATTAAATATGGAGCAAGTAAATTAAACTCTTTTTGCTCTATAGTGTATCCTTCAGGATTGACTAAAACATCACCTGTAAAATATATATTATCTAGTTTAATCACAACTTCACCTTTAGAATGTCCACCATTACCTCTAAATAATTCTAATTTTAAACCACAAAAATCAATATTACCAATACTAGATAATAGAGTTGTATCGCCATTATCAACTATTTTTAAACTATCCATTTTAGGTGGAATATATTTTGATAAAATCTTACTTATTTTAACATAAGGCTCATGTGCAAGATATTGCTCTCTATAGTTCGGTTTTAATTCATTTTCTAGTTTGAAGTTATTATAACTATCACTGCTTACATAAATAGTATCAAATAATTCAACCATGCCACAGTGGTCTATATCAGGATGAGTTATAATTAATTCTTTATGAATATTATCAAAGTTAGATATCAGATAAGATAATAATGTTTTCATCTCATTGATATAGGTTCTAAAGCCAGAATCAACAAATAACAAATTATCATCTTTTTTTATAATATAAATATTTGAACCACATGCTGGTTCTATTGAAATTAATAAATAATTATCAAATTCTTTTTTTAGAATTCTTGGTTTAAAGTTTAAACCTCTATTTCTATTTAATAAATCTGCAAATCTAGCTATGTAGTTAAAAGTTTTATGTGGATCCAAACTTTTTTCATCAAGTAATTGCATAACTAAATTAGAGTTTTCAATCAAGCTATTAACATTATCCTTATTTAAATCAAGTTTAGATGCGATTTCATTAGCAAAAGAAATATAAAAAACGGTATTATCTAGACTTTTTTCAGTTTTATCATAATTGATAATTCTTATACTACAATACTTTGTTGCCTTCTTTAAGAAATTATCAATTTTAGATGGTTCATCAATAAATAAAGCCATCTTAAAATATTGATAATCTGTATTATTTTCTTGTGAAGATATATATGAAATGTTAAAGTTAAATTCACTTATTATTTCTAATATTGGAAGTAGGCTATTAGGTTTATCTAATAACTTAAACTCCATTAAAATAACATTAGATTTATCTTCTCTAAATAAGAAATTATCATGCTTTAATATTTCATAAGCAGCATCTATTTTTTCTTTGGTTCCATCTACTTCAATAAATAATATATTTGTATCAATTGCATTATTATAACTAACTCTTGTTATATTTAATCCTAAATTAGATATTATTTTTACTGGTTTTAAAAAGGACCCTGGTTTATCAGGAATCCTTGTAATGAATGTTTTTTTCAAATTATCCCCTCATTTTATAAGTATTCTTCAAGTAACTCCTCTAAAGAAATTGTATCATTTAATAATTCATCAAACATTTCATTATCAAAATCAGTTAATGAATAATATTCAATGCATAATACATTTTCATCATCTAAATATGATTTTAAGAATAAAGAATTAAAGTTAATATCATTAACTAATTCTACACCATCTTCATAACTATCATTATTAAATTCAACTAATTCT
>JAILKD010000079.1 GCA_024694145.1 bacterium
TTAAAGAAAGAAAAAGAATTCTTATACGAAGTAGATTCTATTTCTTTACAACAATCAATTCGTCATTTAGATACAGCTTTTTCCAACTTTTTTAAAAATAAAGAAGTTGGTTATCCTAAGTTTAAATCTAAAAAGGATCATAATTATTCATATTCAACAGTTAACGTAAATAATAATATAAAAATAATAGACAATAGACATATAACATTACCAAAAATAGGAATAGTATATTCTAAAATACATAGAGATATACCATCAAGTTATATTTTGAAGAGTGCCACTGTTTTACAAGTTCCATCTGGTAAATATTACATTTCACTATTATTTGAATATGAGGAATATGTAAAAGAAAAAGAAATAAATAAAATAGTTAGTCTAGATTATTCTCAAAGTAATCTATATATTTCTAGTGATAAATATTTAGAGACTAAACAAGATTATCTAAGATATTATGAAAAGAATATAGATAGAATTAAATATCTAAGTAGAAGATTATCTAATTGCAAAGTGGGAAGCAATAGATACAATAAGATGAGAATAAAGATAAATAAATTGTATGAACACATTTCTAACAAAAGAAAAGATTTTCTAAATAAAGAATCATCTTTGATAGCCAAGAAGTATGATTTAGTTATTATAGAAGATTTAAACATGTTAGAAATGAGTCAAAATAAAGAATATGAATTATCAAAAAGAATAAGTGATAATTCATGGGGTGTTTTTACTTCTATGCTTAAATATAAGTTGGAAGAAAAAGGTGGCAAATTACTTAAAGTAGATAAATATTATCCATCAAGTAAATTGTGTTCAAATTGTGGATATTATAACAAAGATTTAACATTAAGCAATAGATATTGGACTTGCCCGTTATGTGGTTTGAGGCATAATAGAGATAGAAATGCCACATATAATCTAATAAAAGAAGGATTAAGACTATTAAATCTTAATCCTACAATATAAAACCGAAGGACATTCGGGGATAGCTCGCATACTGGATTTGGTAGAATCCTTGACCGAGAAGTTCTCGCTTCTACAAGTGGTGAGAACATGTCACTTTAATGTTACTTTTATCATATCTTTTTCTAAGTTTTCTACCTTTAAATAATTAGGAAATATTACATCAACAAATTCTCTAAATCTCTTATGTAATATTGCATATTCTATATGAGTGTTAAGTGTGACATTATTTCCAATTGAAATAACATCTTTTGGAAGAATTAATTCTTTAAGTTCAATGCATCCGCTAAATGCTTCAGAGCCTATTATTCTTAAATTATCAGGAAATGTAATATTTTTAAGTGAGCTGCAATTACTAAAAGCATTAGAACCTATTTTCCTAACAGTATCAGGTAATATAACATTATCAAGCGAATAACAGTCTTTAAACATTTCAGCTGATATTTCAGTTAAGTTTTTAGGTAATTCTATTTTAGATAGTTTATTACATCCCATAAAAGCTTGTGCTTCTATTACTCTAACTGAACTATTAACAACTATTTCTTTTAAGCTTAATATATTTTTAAAAGCACCTTTTTCTATAGCCATAACTCCATAATTAATATTTACATATTCATGACTAGCTTTAGCAAAATCTGTTTGAAAAAGATTAACTATTGTCCCGTACTCTGTCATATCTGGTGTTATATCAAAAAAGTGTTTCTTTTCTTTTTTCTTAAACATATTATCACATCCTAATTAAATTATATATTATTTAATAAAAAAAAGCGACTAACTTAGTCGCTATTTATAGAATATAAAAATAAATATACCTACCCATTGTAAGAATGTACCAGCCATTGACATGAAATGCCATATGAAATGTGCGGTATTTTTCTTGTTAAATAAAGCAAAAGGAATCATACCTAAAGTATAAGCTAAACCTCCGCCTAAAATCCAAAGTAAGAATCTAATATCCGTTTTTAAGAATAAAGGTATATAAATTACTCCTGCCCATCCTATACCAAAATATAAGAAATAATGTAGTATTCTTAATCTGCCAGGGCCAAAAATCGCAACCATTGTTAAACCAAAAACAATTAAAACCCACATTATAATAAATAAAGTGATTGCTAAAGTAGGCCAAGTATTATGCATAAATATTAAATATAGTGGTGTGAATGTTCCACCTAAAAGCAAATATATTCCAGAATAATCAAATCTTCTAAATATACGTTTTACTGTACTACCATATCTAAATGCATGATACATACTAGAAAAAGCCATTTGTAATATCATACAAGATCCATAAATAACTGCTGATACAACTTCAACAGTTGAATTAGAATATTTAAGCATTAATATTAATAAAACTATTCCAATTAATGCCCCTACACCATGTGTTATAGAATTACCTATTTCTTCTATTACTCTTCTTTTAGGAGCTTCATTAATGATTCTATTTTGATTTCTTTTTTCGACTTTTTTCCTATAGCGTTCTGCTTTTAAGGGATTATCTATTTCAATCAATCTATAATTATATTCTTCTTTTAATTCCCTTATTTCTTTAATGTATTCATTTTTTATATGATTCTTTTCAAAGTAATACTCATCAGTGATTTCTTTTTTCATTTGTTCAAGTTCTTTTTCACTTTTTTTCTTTAATTCTAGTTCATCCATATTATCAACCTCACCATTATTATAATTCCTGATTGATTTATTTTAAATATAAAATGTATCCTTTTAAATTCTATACTTAGTTTATATAATTCTACTACAAGAATACTTTTAGTAGAGTATTAAAAAATGCCCATTTAAGGGCATTTTTCTTCTTCTATTTTTTCATCATTTTTTTTATTATCTAAAACAAATATTTGAACCATAAATACACCTATTAATAATAAAAAGCATCCAATCCATTCTTTAAGCGCTAGTTTATCATGCATGATAAATATTCCACCAAGTAATGCGAATACACTTTCTAGTGACATAAGTAAGCTTGCAGGTGTACCATCTATTCTTTTTTGACCTAAATTTTGTAAAGTATAAGCTATACAGCTAGAACATATAGCTAAATATAATAATGGTAAAATTGATTTACTAATACTTTCTAAATGTATTTTACTATATTCTACTGGAATAGAAATGCTTGTTGATAAAACTCCAAGTGTCAAAAAGCAAATCATTGATAACAAAAACGGATCAATATATTTAGTATAGTAATCTACAATCATTATTTCTATTGTAAAGAATATGGCTCCAATCATACACAATATATCACCTAAATTGATTGTAAAATCATTTTTTAAGCTTATTAAACCAACACCAACTATTGCAATAATAATTCCTATTATTTGCATATAGCTTAATTTCTTTTTAAATACAAAAAATGAAAATATAGGAACTAGTAAAATATACATTGCTGTTAAAAAGCCTGCTTTACCTGTAGTAGTTCTTTCTATACCAAGTTGTTGTATGTTTGATGCAATCCCTAAAAATACTCCTGCTAAAACGCCAATTAAAATTGTTTTTTTTATGCTTAAAGTTGTTGCTTTCTTTTTTTTTATTATAAAAATAGATATAGGAATTAAAATTATTCCTGCAATAAAAAACCTTATACCATTTAAGAATAATGCTGGAATGTTTTCACTTGCTTTTTTTTGTGCAACAAAGGCTAACCCCCAAATAAGTGCACAAATAAGAAGTTCAATCATTCCGATTATTTCACTTTTGTTAAATCTTTTCATTATTCTTCACTACCATTAGAGCCTAAAAATTCTTTTAATAAATCATTTTTTGATTCAAATATTTCTTTAGGTGTTCCACTAACTTCAATTACACCTTTATGCATAAAATATATTCTATCACTAACTATTTTAGCAAAATCCATATCATGAGTAACAATAATCATTGTATATCCATTTTTCTTTAAAGTTTTAATTACTTTTGAAACTTCTTTTGTGATTCTAGGATCTAAGGCACTAGTTGGTTCATCGAAGCATAATACATCTGGTTTTAAAGCAAGTGCTCTAGCTATAGCAACTCTTTGGCATTGTCCTCCTGATAATTGATGAGGATAATAATATGCTTTATCACCTAAACCTAGGCTTGTTAATATTTCAGTACCTTTAAGCGTATTTTCATCATGAATCATTTTTAGTTTAGCTCTAATATTTTTTTCTTTATTTTCTTTTAATGCTTTTTTAGCTTTTAAATCCATTGGTAAAGTTATATTCTCTATTGCACTATATTGTGGAAACAAATTATATCCTTGAAAAATTAGACCAAAGTACTTGTTGTTTAATTTTTCTTTTATAGGTAGTATTTTATTTCCATTTAAATATACTTCACCACTATCCATACTTTCTAAGTTATTTAAGCATCTTAAAAATGTTGTTTTACCATTACCAGATGAACCGATAATTGTGATTATTTCGCCCTTTTCAATATTCATCGATATTCCATTTAACACTTTTAAATCATCGAATGATTTATATATATCTTTAATCTCTAAGTAACTCATAATTATACCTCATAATAAGCAAGCTTTTTCTCTAGTCTAGAAAAACAAATAGTTAGAATACCATTAAATATCAAATAGAATATAGCGGCATAAACAAATGGAGTTAAAAGGGCGGAGTTATTAACTTCATGTTTAGCCATAGAGAATAAATCAATAGCAACTAATACGCTTGCTAGTGCTGTATCTTTAACTAATGTTATTATTTCATTACTCATTGGTGGGATGATTTTTTTTATTACTTGCTTTAAGACAACCTTAAAGAATGTTTCTCTTTTAGTCATTCCTAATACCTTACTTGCTTCATATTGTCCTTTAGGAGTAGATTCTATTCCACTTCTATAAATCTCAGAGAAATAACAAGCATAATTTATAACAAATGCTATACAAACATATACGAATAATAATATCTTAAGTGATATATTAAGTGATGTATAAATGTCTTTATTTGTTAAATTAATAAGTAAGGGGATCGATGATACTACTAATATTTGTAGCATCAAAGGTGTTCCTCTAATTACCCATATTAAAGTTTTAACAGGTTTTTTTACAAGTTCATGTTTAGACATAGAACCAAATGCTAATAATAAGCCTAAAGGAAGTCCAAATAATAATGTTACGATAAATAATGCAATTGTATAAAATGATCCTTCACATAAAGCCTTAAACACTTTACCATCTATTCTTAAATAATGTATTACAAAGCATAATCCAACAAATAATAATATAAATGTCAATGCATAAGAAATGCCTCTAAATAGCCAAAATCTCTTCTTTTTCCCTTTTAGTAAAAAATACATTACTATTCCTGTAATAAATAGTAAATAGAATATAGACATAAATACTATTTTTAATGCTAAAGGCATATTATCTAAAAACATATATTTATATTCTTTATTGTTATTA